>NZ_JABFDP010000033.1:0-96841 GCF_013179005.1 Bradyrhizobium denitrificans
ACCCGCCTCTGGACCAGGGTTTATGAGTCCACGCCCTAGTGGAGACCGTGATTCCGTCGAACCCGGCCTATCAGGACACTCTGCATCAGATGACGAACTACTTCACCGCCCATGGCAGTTCGCTCGTCCAGGCGCAGCAGCAGGCGATCGCATGGATCGGCCAGACCGTACAGATGCAGTCGTCGCTGCTCGCTTATGTCGACGTCTACTGGGCCTTGATGCTGATTTCGCTGTCGGCGATTCCGCTGGCGCTCACCTTGCGCAAGGTCAAGCTCGGCGGCGGCCCGGCCATGGCACATTGAGGAGCGCGACTACGGTGGTGATGAACAGGCCCTCTCCCACAAGGGGCGAGGGCGCTGCATTGTACAGTGCGCCGGACGGCTCGTTGGTCCGGAGTATCTCTCTGCCAGGCGGGGCACGCTGCCGCTTGGCGGCGGCTTTGCCTACCCGACATGATCACGTCGCGCTCAGGCCTGTTCGTCCGCGATGCCGTTGCGCAACAGGCCGATACGGTCGATTTCGACCTCGACGACGTCGCCGGGCTTCATCCAGAGCGGGGGCGTGCGGCGGGAGCCGACGCCGCCGGGCGTACCGGTGGCGATGACGTCGCCCGGCTCGAGCCGGGTGAAGGACGAGCAATATTCGATCTGGCGCGGGATATCGAAGATCATCTGGCTGATCGTCGCCTCCTGCACCACCTCGCCATTGAGCCGGGTCTGCAGCTTGAGCGGGCCGAGATCGTCGATCTCGTCCGATGTGACCATCCAGGGGCCGAAGGCGCCGGTGTCGGGGAAATTCTTGCCCGGTGTGAACTGATGGGTGTGGCGCTGGAAGTCACGCACGCTGCCCTCATTGTAGCAGGCATAGCCGGCGATGTGCTGGAAGGCCTCGCTGCGCGGAATATAGCGGCCGGGCTTACCGATGATCACGGCGAGCTCGCCCTCGAAATCGAGATCGGTCGAGACGCGCGGGCGGATGATATTGCGGAGGTGCCCGGTCTGGCTGTTGGCGAAGCGGCCGAACACCGTGGGATTCTCGACCTCCGAGCGACCGGTCTCCTTGCGGTGGGTCTCGTAGTTCAAGCCGATGCACAGGATCTTGTCCGGGTTCGGGATCACCGGCAGGAAGGTGATCGTTGAGAGCGCATGCCGTGTGGCCTTGGCCGCCGCAGCCGCCGCCTCCGTCAGCGCGTTGGCCGCGATCGCCGATTTCAGGTCTGGGAAGCGGTCGCGCAGGAGGGCCCCGAGATCGGCGATCTCGTCACCTTCGACCAGTCCCCAGGACGGCGCGTCGTGAATTGTGAAGCTTGCAAATTTCATCTGATGTCCTTTGGTCAGGTCGAGGCCGCCGCGACGGCGGAGGAGGAAGACGGGTCCTGCGTCGTCCTCGCGAAGCGCGCAATCGTGCGCTCCGGGAAGATCAGCGCAAAGGCCGAGATGGCGCCGGTGATCAGCACGCCGGCGGTGAAGGTCATGGCATGGGCATAGCCGAGCGGGACGTTGCTGCCGGCCTCGCCGACGATCCAGCCGGTGAGCGCGTTGGAGACCAGCGCCGAGGCAGCATTGCCGGAGTAGATCACGACGATCAGCCGGCCGCGCTGCACGGCGGGCGCGATCGCGCCGAGCGCGACCGGGCCGAAGATCGTGGTGAGGCTGGGCGCGGCGAACGCGATCGCGACGCAGGCGAGCTGCAGCGGGCCTGTCGTGACGATGCTGAGCAGCAGCGCGCATCCGGCGGCGAGCAATGCCAGGCCCGAGGCATGGCCGAGGCAGGCGCGCAGGCTGAACCCCTTGCGCTGCAGATATTGCGTCAGCCAGGAGCCGCCGAGCAGCAGCGGCGACTGGAACAGATAGATGCCCGAGATGATCCAGCCGACGTCGACCTGCTTGTAGCCGAGCCCGAGCTGCAGAAAGGGCGGCAGCCAGGTCGCGGACATGCCGACGATCCAGTACGACGCGGTGGACATGATGATGACGCCGATCACGGTCGCATCGCCCCACAGCACGCGCACGGGCAGCGCCTTGTCCTTGGCGGCCGTGGCTTCAGGGCCGTGCGCGGCCGAATAGGGGCCTTCGCCGCCGATGAAGAACCAGCCGGCCATCCAGACGAGACCAAGCAGGCCGCAGAACAGGAAGCCGGTGCGCCAGCCGTAATTGACGATGACATAGGTCAGGATCGGACCGCCGGCCAGGAGACCGACGCTGATGCCCTGCAACACGACGGCGCTCGGCACGCTGCGCCGGTCGGCTGGAAACCAATTGTAGCAGGCATGCAGCGCGGTCGGCAGGCCCGGGCCTTCGCCGGCACCGAGGATGATGCGGCAGAGCACCAGCACGGCGATCGAGCTCGAGAAGAAGATCGGGAGCTGCGTCGCCGACCACACGCCGGCCATGATCAAGAGCAGCCATTTCACCGGAAAACGTCCGACGACGAACATGCCAACCGCCATGCCGGACAGCGAGAACAACAGAAAGAAGCTGCTGCCGATCAGGCCGAACTCCTTCGGGCTCAAGCCCAGTTCCTTCATCATCGGCACGGCCGACAGGCCGAACACCAGCTTGTCGAAGAAGTTGAGCGTCTGGAACAGGAACAGCATGATGAGGACGGCGATCGCACGTCCTCCCATCAGTCCGCTTCTGGCCTCGGTTGATGTCGTCATGGCGCTTCCCCGTTTGATATTCTTGTTGTGATTAGTTCAGTCGTTCGGTCAGCTCGCTCAGCAGTGCCGCGAGTTCCGGCGTGTCCTTGGCGACGCCGTAAACATAATGGTCGGGCCGGACCAGCGCGGCGCTGCAGCCGTGGCGCTCGAACCAGCGTGCGACCACGCCGCTTTCTTCGGGCAGGCCGCTGCCGCCGATACTGACCGTATGGATGCCGGCCGCGCCGGTTGCAGCATCGCTCGCGCGGAGCTCGCTGCGTCCGTCGAGGATCAGCCGCCATCCGGCGCCGGCCAACCGATCGAGCAGGGCCCGTTCGCCGTCGCACAGAATCCAGGGCTGCGGAAACAGCGTGCCGTTGGCCGCGTTCGGCTTGGTCGCCAGCAGGCCGGTGGTCAGCGGCGGCACGATCTCCTGACGGGTGATGGTGCGCGGCACGCCGCCGCCCTCGGCGAGGATGCGCGCATCGCGGGCCGCGGCGGCTGCCGGATCCTGCTCGCAGATGACGCGGCCGATCGCCTTGATGCGGGTGGTGAGCTCGCGCACATGGGTGCTGCGCTCGGCCTCATAGCTGTCGAGCAACGTTTCGCGCGACTGTCCGCGCAGCACGCGGCTGAGCTTCCAGCAGAGATTGGCGGCATCGCGCAGCCCCTGGCACATGCCCTGGCCGATGAAGGGCGGCTGCTGATGCGCGGCGTCGCCCGCGAGCAGCACGCGGCCCTGGCGCCAGCGGCTCGCGACCAGCGCATGGAAGCGGTAGCTCGCCGCGCGCCAGAGTTGGCCGTCTTGCGGCGCGAGCCAGGGCGACAGCAGCTGCCAGACGTGCTCCGGCTGCGCCATCGCATGGCGGTCTTCGCCCGGCCGCAGCATGATCTCGAAGCGCCGATGGTTGCCGGGGCCGAGAATGTAGGTGGTCGGGCGCGCCGGATTGCAGAATTGGGCCGCGGTTGCCGGCAGCTTGCGCACGCCGCTGTCGTTGACCCTGATGTCGACGACCAGCCAGGGTTCGTCGAAGTCGAGATCATCGAAGGTGATGCCGAGCTTCTGGCGCACGGTGCTGGAAGCGCCGTCGCAGGCGATGACGTAGTCGGCCGTGACCTCGCGCGTGGCGCCGTCCTCGCGTGTCAACACGACGGTGGCGGCGTTCGCGTCCTGGCGGATGTCGACCAGGGTCGTGCCGAGCTCGACCGTCACGGACGGAAGGCCGGCGACATAGTCGCGCATCACCTGCTCGACCGGCGGCTGCGTGAACACCATGCTCGGCGTGTAGCCGAGCGGGTAGGGCTCACCGATCATGTCGATGCGCCGGATCAACTGGCCCTGGGCGCCGAAATGCTCCGATGCCGGAAACGGCGCGACGTAGCGGCTCACCTGCTCGGCGATGCCGAGATTGTCGAACAGCCGCATGATCTCATGATCGAGCGCGATCGCGCGCGGCTTGTCGTAGATCTCGCGGGCGCGGTCGATCGCGAGCGTCGTGATGCCGTCGCGGCCGAGCAGGCTCGCCGCGATGGCGCCGGTCGGACCGAAGCCGATGATGACGACCTGATAATGGTTTGCGTCTGACATGAATGACATGAGTCCCGGCGCTCTCGGCGTGAAGAAGGATCAGGCGGCGAAGCCGACCGCGAGCTGCGCGGCCTTGACGTGTTCGGCCTTGGGCGGCGCGATGCCCCATTGATCGGTGCGGCCGGGCGGCCAGACCCAATGCTCGGGCCCGCGCACGACATAGTCGTCGTCGACCTGCAGCACCTCGGCGGTGTATTCGATGACGGTGCCGACGGGATCGATGAAATAGGCAAACACATTGTCGCCCGGGCCATGGCGGCCGACGCCCCAGGCGATCGGATAGCCGGCATCGATCATGCGGCCCGATCCGCGCATCACGCCCTCCCAGGTCGGCATCAGGAAGGCGACGTGGTTGAGTCCATTGACCTTGGCCGCGGCGATCACGACAGCATGGTGGTCGGAATTGCAGCGAACGAACGCCATCGCCGCCGAGCGGTCGGTCAGCTTGAAGCCGAGCGCCCGCGCGTAGAATGCGGCGGTGCGATCGACATCGGTGCTGTTGAGATTGACGTGGGCCAGCCGCTCGGGGAGCTCAGGCCGTGACGGCCTGGCATCGTGCCTGATATCGCCATGGACAAAGCGCAGCAGGCCGCCCTCGGGGCTGCGGAGCGTCATGATCGTCCCGCCGTCGGGCGCCACATTCGCCGCCGGCGCGGCGATCAGCGTCGCGCCTTGTTCAATGGCATTGCGAGAGATCGCCTCGAAGTCATCGGCGTCGGCAACGCGGAAGGTCACCGCTCTCAGCTCGGTGCGCGCGCTCCGATGCAGCGCGACGACGTGATGATCGCGTCCCGTTGCGCGTAGATAGACGACGCCATCTGCCGTCCCGACGCGCTCCAGCCCCCAGACCTCCCGATAGAACGCTTCCGAGCGTGCGAGATCGGGCGTGCCGAGATCGACGCTGCGCAGAGCCGTGACCGGAAACCGGGTCATGAGCGTGTCCTCCCGCGCAATCACCTGAGGCGACGCGCCATGTTTCTTTATGCCGTGGGCCAGCGAGCCGGCTGGAGCGTTTTATTACATAAAAAATCGGAATCAACCAGAATTTATAAATTTTACGTTCTCGGATCGGGCTCTATATATGTTGCGCGATTCAGAGGAGATCGAACGTGGACGCAGCGGTAGCTGTCGAGGGGCAGGTCCCGGCGACCCAGGCAAGCCATGTCTATGATCGGCTGCGCGAGGACCTGCTGTCCGGGCGGCTCGCACCGTCGCGCAAGCTGCAGATGCGTTTCCTGACCGAGACCTATCAGACCGGGCAGACACCGCTGCGCGAGGCGCTCAACCGGCTGACAGCTGACGGCTTGGTCGAGGTGCGCGAGCAGCGCGGCTTCTACGTCAAGGACATCAGCCGCGCCGAGCTCGCCGAACTGACCAAGACGCGCTGCTGGGTCGAGGCGCTGGCATTGCGCGAGTCGATGGCGGCGGCGACGCCGCAATGGGAGGAGCAACTGGTGCTGGCCCAGCATCGCCTCAGCCGGGCGCCGCGCTCGCTCAATGCCACCGCGTTCGAGGACAATCCGGAGTGGGAGCGGCTGCACCGCATCTATCACCGCGTCCTGATTTCGAACTGCGGCTCGCAATCCCTGATCGGCTTCTGCGGCCAGCTCGCCGACCAGCTCTACCGCTATCGGCGGCTGTCGATCCGCAAGGCGTTTCCGTCACGCGCGGTCGGCGACGAGCACGCTGCGATCGTCGAGACGGTCCTGAACGGGGATATCGAGCGCGCGGTGCAGCTGTTGACGGCGCACTACCAGCGCACCGCCGACGTCATCCTGCAGGACGAGACCATCTTTCCGGAGCTGCGAGACCGCGGCCCCGGGAAAGGTGAGTAGTTGCTCACGTTGATGCGGCCAGGAAGAAGTCGACGCGCTCTTCGACATAGGTCTGCGCTTCCTTCTTCAGCGCGCGCACGTCCTCACCGAGCAGGGCGCGAAACAGCATGGAGAAGACTGCGAGGTCGATGAAGATCCTTGCGGTCTCCTCGATCCGCTCCGCCGCGAACGCGCCCCTGCCGTACAGCCCCTCTGCCCGCGCCAACTCGGCGATGACATGGCCGACATTGCGCGTGGCGCGCTGGCGCGCCGAATCCTGGACTTCCAGCGTGAGGTCGGGAAAGCGCGGACTCTCGGCAATGGCCGTGCGCATCAGGCCGATCGTCTCGTCCGCAAAGGCGCGTTCGATCAGCGTCACAGCGAGGTTGACGAGCCGCGCGCGGAAGGTGCGGCCCTGCGGCACCAGATTCTCATATTGTGTGTTGTTCGCGGCCTGACGGCCGATGACCGCCGCGAACAGCGCCGCCTTGCTGGGGAAGCGCGCATAGATCGTGGGCTTTCCGGCGCGGGCGGTCTGCGCGATCACGTCGACGCTCGCCCCTTCGAAGCCATGGGCCAGGAACACCGTCTTGGCGGCATCGAGAATGCGCTCCTCGACCTCGCCAGCCCGTTCGAGCGGCGGCCGCCCGACCTTGCCACGCGCCGTCTTGGGAACTGCCATCCGATCTGCCATCGCTTTCTATCGAGCTCGTTGAGATTTCAGCCCTCTTTGGCACACCAGCCGGGATTGATCAATCAAGGGCGCTGCTGCGGCGCGGGCTTTGGCCAGTATCGCCTTGCATCGCCCTTCCAGGGCGTCCTCGCCCGCCAGACCGCTGAATACGGCTGTGGACCCCCTGCATCCGCCAACGCTCAGGCCGCCTTGTCAGGCGCAGGGCTCGGCATCGGCGTGTCTGCGCGCTCTGCCGAGAGCAGCATCAACGCCGCCAGCGCCGACAGGCTGAGGCTCGCTGAGACGAGCAGCACCATTCGGCCGAGCGCGTCGATCAGCAGGCCGAACACCAGCGGCGCAAAGGCCTGGCAGATCCGCGATGGTGCGCCGATCAGGCCGAGCCGGTAGGCGTAGTTGGCCGGGCCGAAGATCGCGAGTGGCAGCGTGCCGCGGGCGATGGTCAGGATGCCATTGCCGGAGCCGTGCAGCAGCGCGAACGCCGCGGCCGCTCCGCCGCCGAACAGCGCGATGGTCAGGGCGCCGATCGGATGGGTGATGCAGGCCAGCCGCGCCGAGGCGAGCGGATGAAAGCGGCTGAGAAAGCCGGCCTCGACCACGCGCGCGGCGACCTGCGCCGGCCCGATCATCATCCCCGCAAACAAGGCCTGCGCCGGCGTCGCGCCGAACGCCTGCATCAGCCGCGGTAGATGCACGGCCATCGCCGCGGTCACCGTCCAGGCCGCGGCCATCGCGAAGGCGATCAGGACCATCGGGCGGTCGAGCGGGATCTTCGGCTTGGTGGTCTGCTCCTCGCCCGCCGCGATCTGCGTCGCGCGCGGCAGCGAGAGATTGAGCGGCAGGCCGATGACGAGATGCGCGATGGCCCAGGCAAAGCAGGTCTCGCGCCAGCCGATCGTCGCCAGCCCCCAGGTGCTCAGCGGCCAGCCGACCGTCGAGGCGAAGCCGGCGATCAGGGTGATGCCGGTGATCGCGCCGCGGGCGTCCTTGCCATAGATGCGCCCGAGCGTGCCGAACGCGGCGTCATAGAGGCCGAGCCCCATGCCAACGCCGAGCCACAGCCACGCCACTGCCATCACCCAGAGCGAATGCGACAGGCCGAGCAACGCGAGTCCGATCGCGAGCACGATGTTGGAGGCACACAGCACCTGCCGGCCCCCGACGCGATCGATCTGGCGGCCGATCCGCGGACCCAACAGGCCGGAGATGATCAGCGAGGCGGAGAACGCGGCGAAGAACCAGTTGTTGGACAGGCCGAGATCCCGGGCGATCGGATCGGCCAGGATCGCCGGCAGATAGTAGCTCGAGCCCCAGGCCAGGGTCTGGGCGGTGCCGAGAGCGATGACCACGCCCAGCCGTCGTGCCTGCATTGTCAGATCTTTCGCCAGTTCGCGTTACGAGCAGCCGCAGCCCGCGCGCCCCGCCGCCTTGGCCTTGGCGTCGTCCGCGCAACAACTGTCTACGCGCGACGGAGCAGGGCCGCCACAGCAGCCGGACAAGGCAGCAATGCTCTCCAGTCCGCCGCGGGTGCAGACACCGGTCTCGGGCAGTTGCAGCTCGACCCGTGCGGCCGCCGCCTTGTCGCCGGCGATATCTGCGGTGATCGAGCGGACCTGCTCATAGCCGGTCATCATCAGGAATGTCGGCGCCCGGCCATAGCTCTTCATGCCGGCGAGGTAGAGACCCGGCTCATCGGCTTGCGCCAACTCGCGTGCGCCGTGCGGCCGGACCGTGCCGCAGGAATGTTCGTTCGGATCGATCAGCGGGGCCAGCGCCACCGGAGCCTCGATCGCCGGATCGAGCCGGACGCGCAACTCCGACAGCAGCGACAGGTCGGGGCGGAAGCCGGTGGCCACGATCAACTCGTCGGTGCTGACGGTTCGGCCGCTGCTCGCGACGACCTGCAACTGGCCATCCTGTCCGGCGATCTGCGTCACATGAAATCCGGTCTCGAGCCGGATGCGTCCTGAACGCACCAGCGCCGCAAACGCCATGCCCAGCTCGCCGCGTGCGGCGAGCTGGTCGGCGCTGCCGCCGCCAAAAGCGCGCGTCGGATCGTCGCCGCGCAGCAGCCAGATCGCCTGCGTTCCCTGCGCCTCTTCGGCGAGGGCGGCGAGCTCCATCAGCGTGCCGATCGCCGAATGGCCGCTGCCGAGCACCGCGACGGTCCTGCCGGCATAGCGGCCGCGCTGCGCGTTCAGCACGTCGGGCATTGCATAGGCGATATGGTTGCGATGGTCGATCTCGCCGCGCGCGGGCAGGCCATTGCTGCCGGCCGGATTGGGCGAGAACCAGGTCCCGGACACGTCGATGACGGCATCGGCCTGCATGGCCGCCTCGCCGTCGCCGTTGCGATAGCGGACCTCGAACGGCACCGCCGCGCGTCCTTTCGACTTGGCCTTGTCGAAGCCGACGCGGCTGATCGCGGTGACGCGATGCGAGGTATGCACGACCTCGCGCAGCGCCGTGCGGGTCGCCAGCGGCGCAAGATACGCCTCGATCAGTTCGCGCCCGGTCGGATAGACCTCGGGAGCGGGCGGAGTCCATCCGGTCGCGGAGAGCAGCCGCGCCGCCGCCGTATCGATGTTGTATTTCCACGGCGAGAATAGCTGCACATGCTGCCATTGCCGGATCGCATGGGCAGCCTCCGGACCTGCTTCGAGCACTACAGGTAACAGGCCGCGCGCGAGCGCATGCGCCGCAGCCGCGAGTCCGACCGGCCCGGCGCCGATGATCGCGATCGTCTTTACTCCCGTCATGGCTTATCCTTTTATATTTCTAGAATGATCGAATAATGAGGCAAATGATCACGCCGCCGGTCTGGCCGAGCCACAGCCGCTTTCGTCCACGCAGCATTCCGAGACCAGAAATCCGACCAGTGAGCGCATCATGTCGTACTCGGCATGGCAGACCAGGGTGGTGCCCTCGCGCAGTTGCGAAATCAGCCCGACCGCGACCAGCGTCTTGACGTGATGCGACAGTGTGGACGCGGGGATCTTCAGCCGCTCCTGCAGTCGACCGACCGGCATGCCGGCATGACCGGCGCGCACCAGCGCCCGGTAGATCTTCAGGCGCGTGGTGTTGCCGAGGGCTTCCAGGCGGGCGGCGGCATCGTCGAGCTTCATGGTCCCAAGCTTGCCGCACGCGGCCGGTGGGAGTCAACGCTATTTCTAGAATATTCGAAATAGCGGGTGAGAGTGCCAGTCTGGGAGGCTTGACCTCCGGTCATTATATCGGTAATTCTGGATATATGGAAGACGAACAAGCCGTCCTTGCTTTGGCCGCGCTGGCTCAGCCGACCCGGCTGCAGGCTTTCCGCCTGCTGGTGCAGAACGAGCCGCAGGGGCTGCCGGCGGGCGAGCTCGCGCGCCTACTTGAGGTGCCGCAGAACACGCTGTCGGCACATCTGGCGGTGCTCGCCCGCGCCGGGCTCGTCCGCTCCCAGCGGCACAGCCGCTCGATTGTGTACCGCGCCGATCTTACTGAGCTCCAAGCGGTCACCTTGTTCCTCCTGCAGGATTGTTGCGGTGGCCGGCCTGAGATCTGCGCCCCCGTGATTGAGAGCCTCACCCCGTGCTGTCCGCCCAAACGCAAGGACAAGAGCCGTGCCTGATCGCATCTACAATGTGCTGTTTCTCTGCACCGGAAACTCGGCGCGCTCGATTCTTGCGGAATCGATCCTGCGCAAGCAGGGCGCCGGCCGCTTCCGCGCGTTTTCGGCCGGCAGTACGCCGAAGGGCGCTGTGCATCCACTGGCGATCGAGCTGCTCGCGCGCATGGATTATCCGACCGATGATCTGCGTTCCAAAAGCTGGAGCGAGTTCGCCGTCGCGGGCGCGCCGGTGATGGACTTCGTCTTCACCGTCTGCGACGCCGCGGCCGGCGAGGCCTGCCCGATCTGGCCGGGGCAGCCGATGACGGCGCATTTGGGCATCGAGGATCCGGCGGCGGCCGAAGGTACGGAGCTGGAGCGGCTCGCCGCGTTCACCACCGCCTTCCGCTATCTGAACAACCGCATCGGCGCCTTCATCCAGCTGCCGCTCGATCGCATCGACAGGCTGTCGCTGGGGACGCGGCTGCGCGAGATCGGAACCCGTGAGGGGGCTACATCCTCGCGCTCCGACGTCGCGTGATCCGATGACAGTGTTCGAGCGCTATCTGACGATCTGGGTCCTGCTCTGCATCGTTGCGGGCATCGGCTTTGGCCATCTGATGCCGGACGTCTTCGCGGCGGTGGCGGCGGCGGAAATCGCCCGGGTCAACTTGCCGGTGGCGGCCCTGATCTGGCTGATGATCATCCCGATGCTGTTGAAGATCGATTTTGCCGCGCTCGGCGGTGTCAAGGCGCATTGGCGCGGCATCGGCGTCACCTTGCTTGTGAACTGGGCCATCAAGCCGTTTTCGATGGCGCTGCTCGGCAGCGTCTTTATCGGCCATGTCTTCGCGCCGATGTTGCCGCCCGGGCAATTGTCGTCCTACATCGCCGGTCTCATCCTGCTCGCCGCCGCGCCATGCACGGCCATGGTGTTCGTGTGGTCGAATCTCTGCGAGGGTGAGCCGCATTACACGTTGAGCCAGGTCGCGCTGAACGACGTCATCATGGTGTTTCTGTTCGCGCCACTGGTCGGCCTGCTGCTCGGCGTCGCCTCGATCACGGTGCCCTGGACCACGCTATTGCTGTCGGTGCTGCTCTACATCGTGGTGCCGGTCATCGTCGCTCAGCTTTGGCGAGCGGCCTTGCTGCGGACGAAACACGGGGCGTTAGAGCGCACCTTGCAGGTTTTGCAGCCGGTCTCGCTGGTCGCGTTGTTGGCGACGCTGGTGCTGCTGTT
Organism: Bradyrhizobium denitrificans; assembly: GCF_013179005.1. Lineage (NCBI taxonomy): Bacteria > Pseudomonadati > Pseudomonadota > Alphaproteobacteria > Hyphomicrobiales > Nitrobacteraceae > Bradyrhizobium > Bradyrhizobium denitrificans. Next base: position 11,564 of record NZ_JABFDP010000033.1, read on the forward strand.
CGGCTTCCAGGGCCAGCAGATTCTCAGGCAACCCGTGGTCATTGCGATCCTGGCCGTGCCGATCCTGATCCAGGTCTATCTCAATGCGGGCATTGCCTATTGGTTGAGCCGTCGCCTCGGGGTTGCCTGGTGCGTCGCCGCGCCGGCCGCCTTGATCGGCGCCAGCAATTTCTTCGAGCTGGCGGTCGCGGCTGCGATCAGCCTGTTCGGGCTCGATTCTGGTGCCGCTCTGGCGACGGTCGTCGGGGTTCTGGTCGAGGTCCCCGTGATGCTGTCGGTCGTGCGCATCGTCAAGGCGAGCCGCGGCTGGTACGAAGCGGGACAGGCGGCGTAGCGACGTCTCACTTGGTGCAGGATCCGGAAAAGCGGAAACCGGTGCTCCGAACCGATCATGCTCGAACAAGAGTGAGATCTGATGCGTTTTTGTGGAAACGCCTCATGATCGAGGCCGAGCGACCCAGCGGGCCGTCTCAGCGGCGCGGCTCGTCCTCGTCGTCATCGTCACCTTCATGATCTCGCTTGCTGGGTTCGTAACGCAGGTCTGGCTCCTCCGGCAAGGTGTGCAGCGCCGCCAATTGCAAGTAGGCCGGTCCAGCTGGATCGATGCGGGCCACGGGCACGAGATTGGGGGAGCCATCTGCTGCAGCCAAGGTAAAGGCCAGCATGCCGCCAAGTCCCGCCACCAGCGTGGCGAGTGTCAAAATATCCCGCACGACTACCCTCCTCATGACCAGGGCAGGCATCGATACAGCCGTCGATACCCGCGCCGGTAGGATTGTGTCGCACCGACCCTTACCGTAGCCTGTCGCGCGGCGTCAGCGAATTGTAAGCTTCCCTGGGGCAGGATGCCGCTGTGGACGACATTTCGCCGCCTGCATTGGTTGAGCTCAATTCCGACATCGGAAAATCAAACTAATATCCGTACCAGCTCCCTAGCATTTGCAAATGCGCCGCGATCCGAGTTCGGCAACCGGGAGCGGTGCAAGCCATGACCGTTTCGATAACTTCGATAACCAAGGCGCTACGTCCCAGGAAGTCCATGCATTTGCCTCAAATTGGACAGTTCATGCGCATCATGATGCTGGCGATGTTGATCTCGACGGCGGCATCGGCGGCGACGGTCGCGCGCGAGGACGATCGCGAGCGTCGCGACGCGATGCGCCGCGCGGTTGAATCTGGCGATGCCATGCCGCTGTCGCAGATTCTTCCCAAGCTGCGCAGCCGGATTGCCGGGGATGTGACCGGCGTCGACGTCGAGCGCCAGCGCGGCCGCTGGCGCTATGAGTTTCGCATCATCGGCCGGGATGGCCGCGTGCGCGATGTCTATGTCGATGCGCGCAGCGGCGAGATCGAGCGGATCGAGGAAAAGTAGATGCGTGTGCTGCTGGTCGAGGATGATCCGCGGCTGTCGTCCGACCTGTCGCGGACGCTGCAGGCGGCAGGTTATCTGGTCGAGACATCCGATAATGGCGAGCAGGCCTGGTTTCTCGGCGATACCGAGGATTACGGTGCCGTGGTGCTCGATCTGGGCCTGCCGGGCATGGACGGCCTCTCGGTCCTGAAGCGCTGGCGCACGGCCGGTCGGCACATGCCGGTGCTGATCCTGACGGCACGTGCGAGCTGGGCCGAGCGGGTCGACGGTATCGATGCCGGCGCCGACGATTATTTGCCGAAGCCGTTTCGCAACGAGGAGCTGCTCGCGCGGCTGCGGGCGATCGTGCGGCGCTCCGCCGGCCATGCCGCTCCGGTGCTCTCGTCCGGCGATCTCATGCTCGACGAGCGCCAGATGAAGGTCAGCCTAGCCGGCGTGCCGGTGCCGCTGTCTCAGCTGGAATATCGTCTCATTGCCTATCTGCTGCGGCAGAGCGGCCGGGTCGTGCCGCAGCATGAGCTGGAGGAGAATGTCTATGGCCTCGGCCATGATCACGACTCCAACGCGCTGGAGGTGCTGATCCGGCGCGTGCGCAAGAAGCTCGGCGCCGAGATCATCGAGACCCGGCGCGGTTTCGGCTACATGATCCCGGAGACGGCTGAATGAGGTGGGGCTCGCTGCGGCTGCGGCTGGTGGCGGCGGGCACCATCGCCCTTCTGGTCGCGCTCGGTGTCGCCGGCTTCGGCATGGTCGTGCTGTTCAAGCGCCACGTCGCGCGGACGCTCGCCGCCGACCTCGATATCCACTTGCGGCAGCTGTTGAACGGTCTCGAGCTCGATCCGGAGGGACGGATCATGGTGTCCCGCCCGCCGGCGGATCCGCGTTTCACGGTGCCGCTGTCGGGGCTGTACTGGCAGATCTCGGACGATCGCGGCCAGCTGCTGCGCTCGCGCTCGTTATGGGACGCGATCCTGCCGCTGCCGATCGATGAGCCGGGGCCGACCGACGTGCATCAGCACGAACTGGCCGGCCCGGACGGCGCGCGCGTGCTGGTTGCCGAGCGCGGCATCCTGATGAATCCGGAGCGCCAGAGCCGGGTGCGGGCGGCCGTGGCCTACGATCTCGATGGCGCCACCAGCGCGGTGCGCACCTTCGCCAAGGATCTCTCGATTGCGCTCGCCGTGCTCGCGTTCATCCTGGCCGTGGGCACCTCGGTTCAGGTCAGTCTCGGTCTGCGTCCGCTCGCGGTGCTGCGCCGGGGCGTTGCCGAGATCCGCAGCGGCAAGCGCCGGCATCTTCCGGTCGAGGTGCCGACCGAGGTGGCGCCGCTGGTCGAGGAGGTCAACGCGCTGCTCGACGCCCAGCAGCGCGAGATCACGCGGTCGCGCAGCCGCGCCGCCGATCTTGCGCATGGCTTCAAGACACCGCTCGCGGCGCTGGCGGCGGACGCCGCCCGACTGAGGGAGCTCGGCCAGCTGGAGCTCGCACGCAATGTCGAGGATGTTGCCGACGCGATGAGCCGGCAGGTCGATCGTGAACTGGCGCTGGCGCGGCTGCGCGGCAAGGTGCGTGGCGGGCCCGAGGCTGCGACGGAGCTGGCGCCGCTTGTCGATGCCCTGCTGGGGACGCTCGGCCGCACGCCGGCCGCCGCTCACGTCAGCTTCGACGGTGCGGTGCCTCCGGGCATGCGCTTGGCGATGGATCGCACCGATCTCGCCGAGGTGCTCGGCAATCTCCTGGAGAACGCCGCGCGACATGCGGTGAGCACGGTTCGCATTTTCGCCAGTGTGAGCCCGCTGTTCGTATCCGTCGAGGACGACGGACCAGGAATTCCGGATGCGCAGATCGGCCGCGTGCTCGAGCGCGGTGGTCGGCTCGACGAGCAGGGGCCTGGGAGCGGATTAGGGCTCGCGATCGTGCAGGACGTGCTCGAGGCCTATGGCTGGCGGTTGCAGATCGGCCGCTCCGAACTCGGCGGAGCCAGGATCACCATCGCGCCGGCGCTGACGTCAGCGGCGGGCCGGCCCGCGCCGAGCCGGCAGCGGAAGGAAATGCGGTCCATCCTGACAGCAGGCTGACGTCCCGCGTCAGCGCCGCGACGCCTGCGCTGCTTTATCCCTCGGACATGCCACCCCGCGCCTCGGCTCGCCAGCACGGAGGTGCTCCACGCATCGACGAAGGATCTGTCTCATGCGCCTACGAAACTCTGCCAAAACCTACGGGTCTGTCGCGATCGGACTGCACTGGATTGTCGCAGTTCTGGTGCCCGCCGCCTGGATATCCGGTCATCTCGGCGACATGCTGCCGCGCGGGTCGCATGATATGGGCCTGTTCATGCACGTCTCGCTCGGACTCGCGATGCTCGGCTTCGCGCTGGCGCGCCTGGCGTGGCGGCTGGCCGATCCGCCGCCGACGCCGGAAGCGACCAAACTCGGACCGTGGACCGTTCATGCCGGCGAGATCGTGCATCTCTTGATCTACGGCATCATGTTCGCAATTCCGATCCTGGGGATTCTCACCCAGTTCGCGCGTGGCTACGGGCTGCCGGTGTTCGGCCTGTTCGAGATCGCCTCGCCCTGGGTCGGTGATCGCGGCTTCGCCCATGACATGAAGGAGATGCACGAGGCCTTGGCCAACGGCCTGATGATCCTGATCGGCCTGCATGCCGGCGCGGCCCTGCTGCACCATTATTGGCTGCATGATCGGACCTTGAAGCGGATGGTGCCGGGACTGCGGTGATCCTTCCTGTCATACAGGCAGGCTAGAAGCTTCGGTCGAGGACCGAACCGGAGGACTGCATGCCTGCGACGCCGCATCTCGAAAAGCACTTCACCGCCACAGAAGCCGTTCGTGACGTGGTGATCGGGATGGCGGATGGGCTGACCGTTCCGTTTGCGCTGGCGGCCGGTTTGTCGGCCGCCGTCACCTCGACCGGCGTGATCGTGACGGCCGGCCTCGCCGAGGTCGTCGCGGGTGCGATCGCGATGGGGCTGGGAGGCTATCTCGCGGCCCGGACCGACGCCGAACATTATGCGGCCGAGGAGAGGCGGGAGAATGACGAGATCGACCGCCTCCGTGGTCGGGAAATCGAAGAGGTGGCGGCGATCTTCAGAGATTACGGGCTCAAGGGCGACGCCCTGACGACGGTGGTCGAGGCGATTGCGGCCGATCGCAAGCGCTGGGTCGACTTCATGATGCGCTTCGAGCTCGGCCTCGAACGTCCCGATCCCAAGCGCGCGCCGGTCAGCGCGGTGACGATCGGCGGCTCCTACGTGATCGGAGGGCTGATCCCGCTGATCCCCTACATGCTGGTCCACGACATTTCGGGCGCGCTGCGCATCTCCGTGATCGCGACCGGCGCGGCGTTGCTGATCTTCGGCGCCATCAAGGGCCACTTCACCGGCGTCAGCAAGGTCAAGTCGGCCTTGCAGACCGCGCTCGTCGGCGGCCTCGCCGCCGGCGCCGCATTCTGGCTGGCCCATCTGTTCGGGTAGGCAAGGGCGGCCAGCCTCGATTCCAGGCCGCAGCCGATCGCTGCCGGGAACCAAACTCCGCAGCCACGGTTAGATGGCATGCAGGAGGACTCCCATGCGCCGCGCCAAGATCAAGCCGACCCGCAACAAGCTCGACATGACCGACGAGGCCCAGGTCCGCGTTGTGACCAAGCGGCTCAAGATGTCGCCCGCCGAGCTGGCTGAGATGGTCGGCCGCATCGGCAATTCCATCACCGCGATCAACAAAGAGGTCACGCAGCAGCGCGCCGCGAAGCTGGCAGCGCCGGCCGGCGCGGTGATCGCCTCGGTGACCGTGACCGAGACGAAGGCGGAAGTCATCATGCCGGACGACACGCCGCCGGCCACCTGACAGCCGGAAAGTCCTAATCAACACCTGACATCCGCATTCGGGCTTTAAACAAGGGGCAGACGATGGATCAGCGCACCGATCGGGGTGACGCGTTGACGCGGGCAGCACTCAACCTCCGCAAGGCCAAGATCAGCGAAGGGCGGCCGTTTCCGCTGGGCGCCACTTGGGACGGTCTCGGCGTCAACTTTGCGATCTTTTCCGCGCACGCGACCAAGGTCGAGCTCTGTCTGTTCGATGAGACCGGCGACACGGAGCTCGAGCGCATCGAGCTGCCCGAATACACCGACGAGGTCTGGCACGGCTATCTGCCGACGGCGCGCCCGGGGACGGTCTATGGCTATCGCGTGCATGGACCCTATGAGCCGGATGCCGGCCACCGCTTCAATCCCAACAAGCTGGTGATCGATCCCTATGCCAAGCAGCTGATCGGCAATCTGCGCTGGGGTCCCGAGCTGTTCGGCTACCAGCTCGACCATGCCGACAAGGATCTCTCCTTCGATGATCGCGACAGCGCGCCCCTGATGCTGAAATGCCGGGTGATCGATCCGGCCTTCACTTGGGGCACCTCGCGCAAGCCGGAGATTCCGTGGGAGCGGACCATCTTCTATGAGATGCACGTCAAGGGCTTTACCAAGCTGCATCCGCTGGTGCCGGAGGCCGACCGCGGCACCTTCGCCGGCCTCGCGCATCATGACATTCCAGCCTATTTGCGCTCGCTCGGCATCACCTCGGCCGAGCTGCTGCCGATCCATGCCTTCATCGACGACAGCTATCTGATCGAGAAGGGGCTGCGCAATTATTGGGGCTATAATTCGATCGGTTTCTTCGCGCCGGAACCGCGCTATTTGAAGACGCCGTTCGCGACCGAATTCAAGACCATGGTCAACCAGTTCCACGCCAACGGCATCGAGGTGATCCTCGACGTGGTCTATAACCACACCGCCGAAGGCAACGAGCTCGGTCCGACCTTGTCTTTCAAGGGCATCGACAACGCCAGCTACTACCGGCTGATGCCGGAGCAGAAGCGCTACTACATCAACGACACCGGCACCGGCAACACGGTGAACCTGTCGCACCAGCGCGTGCTGCAGCTGGTGGCGGATTCGCTGCGCTATTGGGCGACGGAGATGCGGGTCGACGGTTTTCGCTTCGACCTCGCTACCATCCTGGCACGCGAGCCCTATGGCTTCGACGAGGGCGGCAGCTTCCTGGACGCCTGCCGCCAGGACCCGGTGCTGTCGAGTGTCAAGCTGATCGCCGAGCCCTGGGACATCGGTCCCGGTGGCTACCAGGTGGGGCAGTTTCCGCCGGGCTGGGCGGAGTGGAACGACAAGTTTCGCGACACTGCGCGGGCGTTCTGGAAGGGGGACGGCGGCACGCTCGCCGATTTCGCGAAGCGCATCTCCGGCTCGGGCGACCTCTTCAACAAGCGCGGCCGTCGGCCCTGGGCGAGCGTGAACTTCATCACCGCCCATGACGGCTTCAATCTCAACGACCTCGTCTCCTACAACGACAAGCACAATGAGGCGAACGGCGAGGACAATCGCGACGGCCACAGCAACAACCATTCCTGGAACTGCGGCGTCGAGGGACCGACGGACGATCCCGAGATCATCGGCTTGCGCGAGCGGCAGAAGCGCAACCTGCTCGCCACGATGCTGCTGTCGCACGGTACGCCGATGCTGCTCGCCGGCGACGAGTTCGGCCACTCGCAGGGCGGCAGCAACAACGCCTATGCGCAGGACAACGAGACCACCTGGCTCGACTGGATGGGCATTGCGCCGCAGGGGCGGGCTCTGCGCGAGTTCACACGCAAGCTGATCGCGATGCGCAAGGCGTTTCCGATTCTCTACCGCAGCCGTTTCCTGGTCGGCTCGCACAATGAGGACCTCGGCGTCAAGGACGTGACCTGGCTCGCTCCCTCAGGCGAGGAGATGACGACCGAGCAGTGGACCGACGACAACGCGCGCTGCTTCGGCATGCTGCTCGACGGCCGCGCCCAGGAGACCGGTGTCAAGCGCCGCGGCTCGGACGCGACGCTGCTTTTGATCTACAATGCGCATTTCGACGTGGTGAACTTCACGCTGCCCGCGGTGCCCGAAGGACACAATTGGCTGGCGCTGATCGACACCAACCAGCCTGATGCGCAGCTCCAGTCGTTTCCCTTCGGCCATGTCTATGCGGTCACGGGACGGTCGATGCTGGCGCTCGGCCTGTCGTCCGAGCAGCAGCCGATGCGCAGTCTGCGCCACGGCCTCGGTGCCCTGCTCGACATCGCGGAGGCGCCGCTGCCGGGGTAGGGGTCTTCGCGGGAGATCGCGGTTAAAGGACGTGGAGGCCAGACGCTTGCGGCCGTCCGAGCCATGAGGCCGAGCTGTCGCGGCATCAGCCGGCGGCCGCTGTCCGGCGTGCTTCACGCCCCCCGCGCGTATTTCGCAAGCCGCGCGTCCAGCACGCCGAGCATGGCCTCGCGCGCCGGATCGCGCGAGCCGCGCAGCCATGCCGCGGCCAGCGGCAGTCGTCCCGCGGTGCCGCCGCGCTGCAGCCGCAGCGGCACGAAGCGCACGCCCGACACCGCGAGCCGCGAGGTCCAGCGCGGCACGATGGCGATGCCGAGCCGGGCCGCGACGAGATGCACGATGGTCTGCTTCTCGTCGGCGAATTGCGCCACGTCGGGCGACAGCCCGGCCTGGGCGAACAGCTTCATTGTGAGGTCGTGGCTATGCGGGCGCGATCTCCGGTCCGGGACGATCAGCGGCTGGTCGGCGATGTCGGCGAGCGAGACCGAGGCGCGCCCGGCCAGCCGGTGCCGCTGCGGCAGCGCTACAACGGCGCTCTCGCTGAGCAGAGCACGGAATTCCAGCCGGGGGTCGGTGCGTTCGGGCGGCCGCACGAAGGCCAAATCGAGAGCACCCGAGAGGATCTTGGGCAGCAGCCGGATGGTCTTCTCCTCCATCAGCTGCACCGCGATGTCCGGATGGGCCTCGCGGAAATCATGCAGCAGCTGCGGCAACAATCCGGCGGCGGCGCTGTCGATGGCGCCGACCCGCAGCCTTGGTGCCTTGGTGCTGCGGGCGCGGCGGCGGAAGGAGGTCTCGACCGCCTCGACCTTCGCCAGAATGCTGCGGGCGTCGCGCAACAGCATCGTGCCGTGTTCGGTCAGCGATACCGCCCGCGTCGTGCGCGCGAACAGCGGCGTCGCCAGATCCTCCTCCAGCAGCTTGATCTGGCGTCCGAGCGCCGAGGGCAGCATCTGCAGCCGCTGCGCGGCCTTGCCGAAATGCAGCTCCTCGGCAGCAGCGATGAAGCAGCGGAGTTGGTGCAATTCCATCAGCAGCGATCCCGGGCAACGACGATTATATCATTTTTTTGTATAATGCCGCCGACATTGAAGCCAGTCCCTTTTACCGCCTACGGTCCCTCGATCAACGACAAGATGGGACGAGGGAGGTGACGATGGCCGGAGAGCTGGAGACGCGCGTGCTGCGCAAGATCACGTTGCGCATCGTTCCTTTCATCATGCTGCTTTACTTCGTGGCCTTTATCGACCGCGTGAATGTCGGTTTCGCGGCGCTGACCATGAACAAGGATATCGGTCTGTCGGCCTCCGCCTACGGCTTCGGCGCTGGCATCTTCTTCTGGGGCTATTTCCTGTTCGAGGTTCCCTCCAACCTCGCGCTCGACAAGTTCGGCGCACGGATCTGGATCGCGCGGGTCATGATCACCTGGGGCCTCGTCTCCGGCGCGATGGCGTTCGTGCAGGGCCCGATGAGCTTCTACGTGCTGCGCTTCCTGCTCGGCGCCGCCGAGGCTGGATTCTTCCCCGGCATCATCCTCTATCTCTCCTACTGGTTTCCGGCGCGGCAGCGCGCCGCCGTCACCGCGCTGTTCATGGCGGCCGCGCCGCTGTCGACGGTGCTTGGATCGCCGGTCTCGGGTGCGCTGTTGGAAATGGACGGCATTCTCGGCTTCAAAGGCTGGCAGTGGCTGTTTCTGATCGAGGCGCTGCCGGCAGTGTTGCTCGGCTTCGTCGTGCTCGGCTACATGACGGACCGCCCGGAGCAGGCCCGCTGGCTTGCCGACGACGAGCGCGACTGGCTGGTGCGCACGATGAATGCGGAACTCGCGAGCAAGGCCGCGACCGCGAGCCACAGCATCTGGCGTGGCCTCGCCGACATCCGTGTGCTGGCCTTGGCGTTGGTCTATTTCGGCACCTCTGCCGGCCTCTACACGCTCGGCGTCTGGGCGCCGCAGATCATCAAGCAGTTCGGCCTGTCGTCATTTGCGGTCGGCTTCCTCAATGCCGTGCCGCCGACCATCGCGGTCGTCGTCATGATCCTGTGGGCGCGGCATTCCGACCGCACCGCCGAGCGCACCTGGCATGTCGTGCTGGCCTGCGTCGTCGCGGCCGTCGGCCTCTGGTTGGCCGGACTGTCGACCAGCGTCGCCGCGGTGCTCGCAGCGCTCACTTTGGTCAATGTCGGCATCTCATCGTCGAAGCCGCCGCTGTGGAGCATGCCGACCATGTTCCTGTCCGGTTCGGCTGCCGCGGCCGGCATCGCCACCATCAATTCGATCGGCAATCTCGGCGGTTTTGTCGGTCCGGCCATGATCGGATGGATCAAGGACCAGACCGGCAGCTTCAACGGCGGCCTCTATTTCGTCGCCGGCCTGCTGGTGGTATCGGCAGTGCTGACCCTGTTGCTGGCGCGATCACAAAGCGCGAAGGCCGAGCAAGCGGCCACGCAGTCCTGACCCTCATACGGAGCCTCTTGTCATGCGCACTCATTCCATCGCCGCCATTCCCGCCGACGGCATCGGCCCCGAAGTGATCTCGGCCGGCGTCCGAGTCCTGGAGGCGCTCGCCAAGCGCTCGGGCGACATCAGCTTCAACGTCAAGACCTTCGATTGGGGCTCGGACTACTACAAGAAGAACGGCGTGATGATGCCGGCCGACGGCCTCGCCGAGCTGAAGAAATTCGACGCGATCTATTTCGGCGCGGTCGGCGCGCCTGACGTGCCCGATCACATCACGCTGTGGGGCCTGCGGCTGCCGATCTGCCAGGGCTTCGATCAATATGCAAATGTGCGCCCGACCAAGATCCTGCCCGGCGTTTCTTCGCCGCTGCGCAATGTCGGCGTCGGCGATCTCGACTGGGTGATCGTGCGCGAGAACTCCGAAGGCGAATATGCCGGCATGGGCGGACGTGCGCATCGCGGTCTGCCGGAGGAGGTGGGCACCGAGGTCGCCGTCTTCACGCGCATCGGCGTCACCCGCATCATGCGCTTTGCCTTCAAGCTCGCGCAGTCGCGGCCGCGCAAGTTCCTCACCGTCGTCACCAAGTCGAACGCGCAGCGCCACGGCATGGTGATGTGGGACGAGATCGCCGCCGAAGTGGCGCGCGAATTCCCCGACGTGACCTGGGACAAGATGCTGGTCGATGCGATGACCGTGCGTATGACCCTGCAGCCGAAGAGCCTCGACACCATCGTTGCGACCAACCTGCACGCCGACATTTTGTCGGATCTGGCCGGCGCGCTCGCCGGCAGCCTCGGCGTGGCGCCGACCGGCAACATCGATCCGGAGCGCCGCTTCCCGTCGATGTTCGAGCCGATCCATGGCTCGGCCTTCGACATCACCGGCAAGGGCATCGCCAATCCCGTTGCGACATTCTGGACCGGCGCACAGATGCTCGAACATCTCGGCGAGAAGGAGGCCGCGACACGGCTGATGGCGGCGGTCGAGAAAGTGTGTGCGGCCGGCATTCTGACGCCCGATGTGGGCGGCAAGGCGACCACCAAGGAGGTGACCGACGCTGTCATCGACGCGATTCACGGCTCCAACGTCTGAGGCGAGCCGGTCTCCCGTACAATCTCGGCGTGTTCGGGGTTGCGCTTGCAATGGACGCTGCGGGGCGTATATCAGCGCTTCCGCTGCGTCCGCGCATGCCAATCACATGCACGTCATACAGACGCGACAAATGAAGCGGGGGAGAAAGGACACATCATGCGTCGTCACCGTCGAGCCAAGATCGTCGCAACAGTTGGTCCCGCCAGCAATTCTCCGGAGATGCTGAAGGCGCTGTTCCTCGCCGGTGTGGACACTTTCCGTCTCAATTTCAGCCATGGCACGCAGGCCGACCACGCCAAGGTACACGCCGCGATCCGCGCGCTGGAGAAGGACGTGCAGCGGCCGATCGGCATTCTGATGGATCTGCAGGGGCCGAAGATTCGTGTCGGCACCCTGCGCGACAAGAAGATCCAGGTTGAATCCGGCGAGACCATCCGCTTCGTATTGAACGGCACCGAGGGCGACAAGACCTCGATTCCGTTGCCGCATCCGGAGATCTTTGCGGCGGTCGCGCCCGGTCACGATCTTCTGATCGATGATGGCCGCGTGCGTGTACGCGTCACCGGCCTCGGCGACGACTGGATCGAGGCCAAGGTGATCGTCAGCGGGACGATCTCCAACCACAAGGGCATCAATCTGCCTGGCACCATCCTCGAACTGTCGCCGCTGACACCGAAGGATCGTTCCGATCTCGCTTTCGGCCTCGAACTCGGCGTCGACTGGGTGGCGCTGTCGTTCGTCCAGAAGCCGTCGGACGTGCTGGAGGCGAGGGGCCTGATCAACGGCCGCGCCGGAATCATGTCCAAGATTGAGAAGCCGGCGGCGCTCGACCGCATCGATGACATCATCCAGCTGTCCGACGCGATCATGGTCGCGCGCGGCGATCTCGGTGTCGAGATTCCCAATGAGGACGTGCCGGGCAAGCAGAAGGAGCTGGTGCGCGCCTGCCGGCTGGCGGTGAAGCCGGTGATCGTCGCGACGCAGATGCTGGATTCGATGGTGGCGACGCCGACGCCGACGCGCGCCGAAGTGTCCGACGTGGCGACTGCGATCTATGACGGGGCCGATGCGGTGATGCTGTCGGCGGAATCGGCCAGCGGCCAATATCCGCGCGAGGCGGTGGCGATGATGGACAGCATCATCAAGGCGACCGAAGGTCACAAGATGTATCGCTCGATCGTCGAGGCGACGCAGCCGGGCGAGGAGCAGACGCCGCCGCACGCCGTCGCGACGGCCGCGGCCGATCTCGCCTCGGCGATCCATGCCAAGGCCATCGTGGCCTACACGTCGAGCGGCACCTCGGCGTCACGCGTCGCGCGCAAGCGGCCGAGCCTGCCGATTCTCGCGATCACGCCGAACGAGGATACGTCGCGCCGCATGTGCCTGCTGTGGGGCGCGCACAGCGTCCTGTCGCAGGACGTGCAGAGCTACGAGGAGATGGTTGAGCGCGCGACGTTCTTCGCGGTCCAGGAAGAGTTCGCCCAGGCTGGCGACCTGCTGGTTGTCGTCGCCGGCATCCCGTTCGCACAGGCTGGCACCACCAACAATCTGCGTGTCGTGACCGTGCCCAGATAGGAGGCAGCGAAAATCCCGTGCGTGCGGGCCGCCTGTCGCCTGTTTGTCGCACCCCGCTGGTATCGCGGGAATGTGACGAGGACATCGCGAGTCGTCATACGAGCGGCGTCAGCAGCAGTCCGAAAGGGTCAGCTCTGTGATGCGGCCGGTCGTCATCGCAGTGTCATCAGGGACTGTTAGGTGGGCGCGCATGGGACTTGAGACTGCTGGTGAAGAAAGCCCGACCCGGCGCTTTCGTACGCTCTTCATCTCCGATGTTCATCTCGGAGCCCGCGGATCGCAGGCCAATCTGCTCGTCGATTTCCTGCGCCATCACGACGCCGACACCATCTATCTGGTCGGCGACATCATTGACGGCTGGGCGCTGAAATCGAGCTGGCACTGGCCACAGTCACACAACGATCTCGTCCAGAAGATGCTGCGCAAGGCGCGCAAGGGGGCGAAGATCGTCTATGTGCCTGGCAATCACGACGAGTTCCTGCGCGGCTATTACGGCACCCATTTCGGTGGCATCGATGTCGTCGAGAACATCGTGCACACCGGCAAGGATGGGAAGCGCTACCTCGTCATTCACGGCGACATCTTCGATCTCGTGGTCCAGAACGCCCGCTGGCTCGCCCATCTCGGCGACAAGGCCTACGACTTCGCGATCCAGATGAACCGTCTGGTGAACTTCTTCCGTCGCATGTTCGGCGTGCCCTATTGGTCGCTGTCGCAATGGGCCAAGCAGAAGGTCAAGAACGCCGTGAACTATATCGGCGCGTTCGAGACCGCGCTGGCGGCCGAGGCGCGGCGGCACGGCGCCGATGGCGTGATCTGCGGTCATATCCACTGTGCCGTGATCCGCGACCAGGACGGGATCCGCTACATGAATTGCGGCGACTGGGTCGAGAGTTGCACGGCGCTTGTCGAGCACGAGGATGGCAGCTTCGAGATTCTGACCTGGACCGATCCGTTGAAGCAGGCAGCCCCGGTTCCACAACTGACGGCCCGCGCCGCCTGAGACGATCTGAGCCTTCCCTTGATCTGAGCCTTCCCTTGCCTCCCGGCGATGGGGCGCGGTAAAATGGGGGATGACAGCCCATTCCCCGATCCTGCCCGTGACCGCTGCCGACATCGATGCCGCGGCGGCCACGCTGGCGCCCGTGGCGGTGCGGACGCCGCTGCTGCCGGCCCCTGTGCTCAGCGCGCAGTTCCAGGCGAATGTCTTCGTCAAGCCTGAGGTGCTGCAGCGGACCGGCTCCTTCAAGTTCCGCGGCGCCTACAACAAGCTGGCGTCGATCCCGCAGGCAGAGCGTGCCAACGGCGTCGTCGCATTCTCCTCCGGCAATCATGCGCAGGGCGTCGCTCATGCCGCGACGCTGCTCGGCATGCACGCGACGATCGTGATGCCGTCGGATGCTCCGGTGGCCAAGCGCCAGCGCACCAAGGCGTTCGGCGCCGACGTGGTGCTGTACGACCGCGACCGCGACGATCGCGAGGCGATCGCCCGTGACATCGCCGGCAAGTGCGGCTCGACAATGGTGCCGCCCTATGACGATCCCTACGTCATTGCCGGGCAGGGCACGGTGGGTCGCGAGATCGCCGAGGATCTCGCTGGGCTCGGCCTGTCGCCCGACGTGGTGATCGTGCCGGCCTCTGGCGGCGGATTGCTCGCCGGTGTGTCGACGGCGGTGAAGGCACGCTTTCCAGAGACGCAGATGATCGTGGCCGAACCCAAGGGCTTCGACGACCATGCCCGCTCGCTGCGGGCGGGCCACCGCGAGGCGCATGAGGCCAAGGGGCGCACGATCTGCGATGCGTTGATGGCGGCGATCCCCGGCGAGATCACCTTCGCCATCAACAGCCGGCTGTTGTCGGCGGCGGTCGAGGCCTCCGATGAGGAGGTCGGGCGCGCGGTCGGTTTCGCCTTCCGTGAATTGAAGCTCGTCGTCGAGCCCGGCGGTTCGGTCGGGCTCGCGGCGCTGCTGGCCGGCCGGCTCGACGTCGCCGGCAAGACGGTGGTGATCGTCTTGTCAGGCGGCAATGTCGATGCCGATCTCTACGCCCGTCTGATCGCTTGAGGATGGATGATGGTCTCAGCGGAAGCTGAGGCCACCCCGCGCCAATCCTCCACCACCTGGACGCGGTCCGGTCTGTGCGAACTGCGGCGTGCTGGGGCCTCGCATCGGACCGCGTGCCAGCGCGGGACGTTGCGCGGTGAAGCCCGGCTTGAATGGCCCGGAATTGCCAGGGAAGGGATGCCGGACGTCGCGGCTGTCGAACGGACGGCCGGGCGCGCGCTTCAGCGGGTCGCGCTGGATCTTCGCAACCGCAGGCGGGATCGGTGTCGGCATGGTCTTGTCGCCGATCTTGCTCGGACCGACCGGCCGTGGGTCGACGATCTTGCCGGCGGCGGGGGTGGCGATGGGCTTGCCGTTGGTGATGACGGTGGGCGGCAGCGTCGGGCGCGGCGGCAGAGTATTGGCCGGCGGATTGTTGTTCGGCAATTGCGGCAACGGGCCGGGACGCGCCTGCATCTGAGCGCCAGGGTTGAAGGGACGCGTCACCGGCCCCATCTGCGGCGGCATCATCAGGCGGCTCGGCTGCAGCACCGGGATCGGACGCGGCTGAGCCTGCAGCCGCAGCGCGACCGGCGCATACGGACTGTCGGCATAGGTCTCGCTGAAGCTCTTGTAGGCCTCGGGTGAATTAGCGAGCACCGTCCGGTGCCACGCTGCGGCTTGCACAAGGCCGGTGAGCAGGGCGCGGATGCGGTCGGCAAGCGGATCGCGCGGATACATCTCGATGAACTCGCGATAATATTGCGGGCGGTTCTCGGATAGGACGTAGTCGTAGGCCTGCCGCACGGACCGGCTAGGCAGGTTGGCTGCCATCTGGACCACCGGCGCGTTGTCGGCCGGACGCGCCGCGGCGACCAGCGTGTCGCCAAAGAATGTGAAATCGCTGGTGAGCGACGAACTCTCCCACGGCGTCTGCCGCCCATCGGTCACCTGGTTCACTTGCAGACGAATGCGCTTGAACAACTGCTCGATCGGCAGGTTCGGCTGTCGTGCCAGATTCAGGAAGGCCTGCGTATAGGGGCTGTGCTCGCCACGTCCGTCGAGCGCCTCTTCCCCGGGCGAGGTGGAGTAGCCGACGATCGAGCCGTTGGGCGCATCGACGATGGCGAGTCCGCGCCCGGCATCGCTGACGGTCGGGAACGGGTTGTTGCGGCAGGCATCGAGCACCACGATCCGCATGCGGCTCGGAATGGCATCGAGCGTGGCCATGAGATCGACCAGTCGGATCGTGCTCGTCGTCAGATCGGAGGGCGCGGAGATGCGGGCATCGATCGGAATCAGATAGTTCTCGCCCGCAAGCTGAATGCCGTGGCCGGCATAGTACACCATGGCCACCGCGTTCGGTCCATGCGCGGAGACGCGGCTTGAAAAATCCTGCACGACCTTCAGCATCTCGCTCTGCGTCAGGTCGGTTGCGGTGATGACCTCGAAGCCGGCCGAGTGCAACAGCCTGGCGACCGCATGGGCGTCGTTGTCGGGATTCGCAAGTGGCGGTGCATTTTGATAGTTCGCATTGCCGATCACGAGGGCGACGCGCGGTTCGACCGCTTGGCCGGTGTCCAGCTTTGTGGTGTCAGCTGTCCCCGGCGTGGCGGTGGCCAAGGCACGCGGCGGCGTTTGCAGGCTGTCGATGTCATTGGCGGCGCGAGCCAAGCTCGGGCCGAAGCAGGCGATCAGGCTCACCAGCCCGATGACGAGCAGGGAGTTCCAACCCGGCAAGCGAAAGCGGGACAGCGGAGCGGACACGGCGTTCTCCTCAAGCAGCGCGAAATGGCGCGAGAAGCACGCTACGTGGCTCGAACGGAGACGTACGTGACCGATGTCACCCAGCGGATATCGGCGGATCTGCCCCGGCCCATGACAGCCGGGCGGATCTCAGGAGAAGAACGCGATCTTCTCCGGCTGGCTCATGCGGCGGATCGGCGTCAGCGGATCGTTGCCGGACGGTTGTTGGCGCTGCAGCAGGCCGTTCGACAGCAGGGTCGAGCCCAGCGAGGGTTCATAGGCCGGCTTGGGCATTGCCTGGGCGGTGGAGCTGACGAGTGTCGCGAGCGCTTCCCGGTCGAGCGCGGCATTTGAAGGCTGCGGCACGGGCGTGCGCTGCGCGGCCGGGACGACTTCGACGCTGATTTCCGTGTCGACCGCGACTGATACTTCGAGGGTCGACGGTCCGACACGAGCCGCTGGCGTGCTCGGCGCCGGCATCGGCGCAACGGCCGGAGCTGGCGATTCGACAAGAGGCCTCGCTGCGGCGAGCTTCGCCGGTGCAGGCGCGGGCTCCGGCGCCATGGGTTCCAGCGCTATGGGCTCGGGCGCCAAAGCAGCCGCCATCAAGGGGGCCGCTGCCAAGGGCGCCGGCGTCATCGGGGCTTGCGTCGTCGGGGCAGGTGTCACCGGCGCATCAGTCATTGGAGCAGGCGTCAGCGGAGCAGGCGTCAATGCGGCTGGTTCGCTGAAGCTTGCGACGATGTCGTCATCGATTGCGGTGGGTTCCTCGATGTCAAAGCCCAAAGTCCGCGCGCGGCTGAACTCCTCGTCCTCGAACGGATCGGGCGCACCCATCTCGGCGGCGACCAGTTCCAGGATGGCCTGATCCTGCGCCTCGGCTGCCGCGGCCTCGTCGAGAGCTTCAGCGGGCACCGGCTCCGCGATCTGCTCCAACTCAGGCTCGAGCGCCGGGATCGTCTTGGCAGCCTCGCGCTGTGCGACATCGCTGTCGTTCGATGCGGGCGCCGGGGCCGGATCGGCAGGGGCGGCCGGCATGGCACCGGACGCTGTGGGCGGGTTGTCGGCCTGTTCGATCGCGGCGACGGCCGCGACGAGCTGGGACATGGCGGCCTGGACCTTCTGCGCGGCCTCCGGCTGCGTGGCCGGCTGGGCGGCCTCCTCGGTTGGAGGCGCTGCTGCCATGTCGGCGGTCGCCGTTGCCGCGGCCGTCTCAGGTGTCCGGGCCGCATCCGTCTGGGGGGATGCGCTCTCATCGCTCCCAGGCGTGATCGGCCCGTCGCCGCGATCCAGCTCCGCGAGGCGGGACTTGATGATCTCGAAGGCTGCCATCAACGCAACCTTCGGGTCGGTGCTGGCGAGCTGCTCGCAGGCCGCCTCGATCGACGTCACCTGCGAATCGATCAGATCGCAGATTCGCGAGTCCGCGCCGATCTCGCGCCAACGCCAGGAGATCTCCTTGATGATGCGGGTTCCCTTGCGCACGGGCGCGAGGTTCTGCTCAAGAGCCAGGCTGTCGACCGCCGACGCAGCCGCAAGCGCGGCATCCTCAACCGCCGCGCGGATCGCGGCCAGCGCTTCCGGCAGCGCTTTGTCGTCGGTGCGTTCGAACTCCTGCTGCTGCTGACGTTGCGAGGCCAGGGCATGTTCGATGCGTGCGACCGCGTCGAGCACCATGCTGGTGTCGGCATTGCGGTTGCGCTTGGCGTACTCGCCGAGGAACCAGCGGCCGCGCGAGGTCTCCATGAAGGCGTCCCGGATCGCCTCGTAGTCGGCCTCGTTCGGCTGTGCCGCGCGGGCGGAGATAGGCGAGAGGGCGAAGACTTCATCGACCATGGCAAACCCATCGCGCAAATTGCTGCGCGTTGGCATAACGATCACCATGATATTGACCGAATCGCAATTGAATTGATGCCACTATCCCGACAAATCTCCACCACATCGCCGGCCGTGGCGCGGCGATTCGCCGGCCGCCTGGGACTGTTTTACGGCGCGGTGTTTGCGTTGTCGGGCACGCACCTGCCGTTTTTTCCCGTGTGGCTACGGGCGATCGGGCTGGATGCCGCCTGGATCGGCATCGTCATCGCCGTCCCCGCGCTGACCCGGTTCACCGTCCTGCCATTGATCACCACATTGTCCGAGCGCCGCCAGGCGCTGCGCGGCGCCATGCGGCTGACCACTTTCGCAACGGCGTCAGGCTTTGCGATGCTCGGCTTTCAGCACGATCCCTGGCTGGTCTTCCTGGTCTATGTGGCTACCTGCAGCCTATGGACACCGGTCGTTCCGCTGACCGATGCGTATGCGCTGTGCGGCGTGATGAGCTACGGCTTGAACTATGGACGGCTGCGGCTGTGGGGCTCCGTCGCTTTCATCGTTGGAACGCTGCTCTGCGGCGCGCTGGCTGACGTTGTTGCGGCGCCGGACCTGATTTGGATCATCGTCTCGATGGCGCTGGTCGGGGTCGCGAGCGGCCTGCTGCTCGAGCGGCTGCCGCCGTTGCCGCGCGGCAGTGGCCCGGCGCGGGAGGGACGGCATCTGCTGAGCGATCCCGCCTTCCTGTGCATCATCATCGCGTCGGCCCTGATCCAGGGCAGCCACGCGGCCTATTACACGTTCTCCGCGATCGAATGGAAAGCACAGGGGCTCAGCGGGCTCATGATCGCCTGGCTTTGGACCATGGGCGTGCTCGCTGAGATCGTGGTGTTTGCTCTGTCGTCACGCTTCACGCTGGCGCCTGCAAGCCTGGTGATGATCGGTGCTGTCGCGGCCGTGCTGCGCTGGACGCTCACCGCCATGGAGCCGCACGCCATCGGGCTCACCGCGGTCCAGCTCAGCCACGGCTTCACCTTCGGACTGACCCTGGTCGGGACCATGGGGCTGCTGATCCGCCAGGTGCCGGCGCACGTGACCGCCCGCGGCCAGGGCTATTACGCAGCTGCCAGCGGCATCGTCGGCTCGGCCGCTTCAATGGTGTCGGGGCCGGTCTATGCGCAATACGGGCCCGGCGTCTATTTCCTTATGGCGGCGATGGCCGGATCCGGCGGCCTTCTGGTCTGGGTCGCGCGGCATCGCCTGGCGCATCAGCCCCACAGCGCTGCATCGGGCGGGTAGACGAGGCTGTCCTGATAGTACAGCCCGTGCTCGCAATCCTCGGCCAACAGCAGCGGCCCATCCAGATCGACAAAGCGCGCGAGCGGGGTCAGCAGCATGGCCGGGGCCATCGACAGCGACGTGGCGACCATGCATCCGACCATGATGTCAAAGCCCAGCGCACGCGCCGCATCGGCCATTGCGAGCGCCTCGGTCAAGCCGCCGGTCTTGTCCAGCTTGATATTGACGGCGTCGTAGCGACCGCGCAACGCTTCGAGCGAACCGCTCGCATGAACACTCTCGTCGGCGCAGATCGTGAGCGGGCGCGTCATCTGGGCCAGGGCATCGTCTCGTCCCGCCGGCAGCGGCTGCTCGACCAGCGTGACGCCGGCGGCGACGCAGGCGGCGAGATTGGCCTCCAGGTTCGCCTCGTTCCAGGACTCGTTGGCGTCGACGATCAGTTGCGATTGCGGTGCCGCCGCACGAACCGCGGCGATCCGCGCTGGATCACCATCTCCGCCGAGCTTGATCTTCAGCAGCGGGCGGTGCGCGGCCTTGGCCGCCGCCTTGGCCATGACCTCGGGGGCGCCAAGCGAGATCGTGTAGGCCGTCACGCAAGGCTCGGGCGCTGGACGTCCAAGCAAGTCCCAGATTCGCCGGCCGCTGCGCTTGGCCTCGAGATCAAGCAGCGCGCAATCGAGCGCGTTGCGTGCGGCGCCGGGTGGCATCGCCGACTGCAACGCGTTGCGATCGAGGCCGGAACTGACGGCGTCGCGCATGGCCAGCAGGGCGCTCAACGATGTCTCGGGCGTCTCGCCATAACGCGGATAGGGCACGCATTCGCCACGGCCTGTGAGCGCGCCGAGCCGGACCTCGGCCATGATGGTGACGGCTTCGGTCTTGGCGCCGCGGCTGATCGTGAAGCTGCCGGCGATCGGCCAGTGGCCGAGACGTGCGTCCAGTATTGGGAAACCGTTGGAAGTCATCTGGAAATCTGGCGATTTGTGAACCGGGATGAGGCGCTGGGGACTTGCGCGAGCGGAGCGACTATGGCTGTTGATGGGGGTCTCCGGCAAGGTGGTGGCGACGCGGTGGGATTTCTCTCGTCAAGGAGCGAACGTCCTGGGCTCCGAGGATGGTCGTCGTGACGGGCGACCCTGATCTGCAACGCAGTGGCGAGGGCAGTGCACTGTCGCTGCGCGCGACGGGCGCCTGGACCGCGCCGTTTGCGCCGTCGCTCGAGCGGCTCGTCGCCGATGCGGAGAAGCTCGCCGGCAAGAAGATCGATGTGTCCATCGATGTGTCGGAGGTCTCCAGGCTCGATACGTTCGGCGCCTGGCTGATCGAGCGGCTGCGCCGCAGCTTCACGACGGGAACCGCCGAGGCCAGGATCGATGGCCTGTCGGCGAACTATGCCAGTCTGGTCGACGAGGTCCGCCGCGTCAGCGCCGCGCCCGACGGCGATGCGACGGCGGTGACCATCACCGGCATGCTCGGCCAGATTGGCCGCAGCGTCGCCGGCATCTTCGGCACAGTGGCCGCCCTGATCGACATGCTCGGCGCCGTGATCGTCGCCAGCGGCCGGGTGTTCATCCATCCGCGCAGCTTCCGCCTGACCTCGACGATCCATCATCTCGAGCAGGTGTGCTGGCGCGCTGTTCCAATCATTGTGCTCATCACCTTCTTGATCGGCTGCATCATCGCCCAACAGGGCATCTTTCATTTCCGCAGGTTCGGCGCCGACATCTTCGTTGTCGACATGCTCGGCGTGCTGGTGCTGCGCGAGATCGGGGTGTTGCTGGTCGCGATCATGATCGCGGGCCGGTCGGGCAGCGCCTATACGGCCGAACTCGGCTCGATGAAGATGCGCGAGGAGATCGATGCGCTCAGGACCATGGGCTTCGATCCGATCGAGGTGCTGATCCTGCCGCGCATGCTGGCGCTGGTGATCGCGCTGCCGATCCTGTCCTTCCTGGGCGACATCGCTGCGCTCTATGGCGGCGGGCTGGTGGCGTGGTTCTATGGCGGCGTCGATCCCGAGGCGTTCCTGCTGCGCCTGCGCGAAGCGATCTCGATCGACCATTTCACCGTGGGCCTGCTCAAGGCGCCGGTGATGGCGGCGGTGATCGGGATCGTTGCCTGCGTCGAGGGGCTCGCGGTGCAGGGCAGTGCGGAGTCCTTGGGGCGCCACACCACGTCCTCGGTGGTCAAGGGAATCTTCTTCGTCATCGTGATGGACGGCGTGTTCGCGATCTTCTTTGCGACGGTCGGGATGTAACATGACGCAGGACGTGACAGATCCGATCATCCGCGTCCGCGGCGTCACCGTGCAGTTCGGCGCGACGCGCGTGCTCGACGAGCTCGATCTCGACGTCAAGCGCGGTGAGATCCTCGGCTTCGTCGGTCCATCGGGGGCGGGCAAGTCGGTGCTGACCCGCACCATCATCGGCCTGGTGCCGAAGCTGGCGGGGCGCATCGAGGTGTTCGGCGTCGATCTCGATGCCGCGGACCGCGCCAGCCGCCGCGCCGTCGAGCGGCGCTGGGGCGTGCTGTTTCAGCAGGGCGCATTGTTCTCCTCGTTGACGGTGCGGCAGAACATCCAGTTTCCGGTGCGGGAGTATCTCAGGGTCTCGCAGCGCCTGCTGGACGAGATCATGGTCGCCAAGCTGGTGATGGTCGGATTACGGCCCGATGTTGCTGATCGTTTCCCGAGTGAGCTGTCCGGAGGCATGATCAAGCGCGTGGCGCTGGCGCGCGCCTTGGCGCTCGATCCGGAACTCGTGTTCCTCGATGAGCCGACCTCGGGGCTCGACCCGATCGGCGCCGGCGATTTCGACGAACTGGTACGCACTCTGCAGCGCACTTTGGGACTGACCGTTTTCATGGTAACGCATGATCTCGACAGCCTCTACACGGCCTGCGACCGCATCGCCGTGCTGGGCAACGGCAAGATCATTGCCGCGGGATCGATGGCTGACATGCAGGCCTCGGAGCATCCATGGCTCCGGCAGTATTTTCACGGCAAGCGCGCCCGCGCGGTGGTGGGGGAGAGTGCCGCGACTGCGGTTCGTTAATTTGTGAGCGGGAGTGGCGACTCCCGCGACAAAACAGATGGGGCAGGTGCCGAACCCGGCGCCGACCGAAAGGCACGGCAGCGCGGGACATGATCGTCGCCGCCATGCCGGTACCGGAGTTGATAATGGAAACGCGGGCGAATTACGTCCTGATCGGTTCATTCACGCTGGCGGTGATCGCTGCGGCGGTCGGGTTCGTCCTCTGGTTCCAGAGCCTGCATACGACCAAGCAGCGCAGTCCCTTGCGGGTGGTGTTCGAAGGCCCGGCCGCCGGCCTGCGCAATGGCGGCAGTGTCAATTTCAACGGTATCCGGGTCGGCGAGGTGATCTCGGTCAAGCTCGACAATCCGCGCCGCGTGGTGGCGCTGGCGATGGTTGAGAACAATGCGCCCATCCGCAAGGACACGCTCGTCGGGCTTGAGTTCCAGGGTCTGACCGGAGTCGCCGCGATCGCGCTCAAGGGTGGGGAGGAGGCGGCACCGCCGCCGCCCCTGGATGAAGACGGTGTGCCGGTGCTGCGCGCCGACCCGACCCGGCTACAGGATGTGACCGAAGCGATCCGCGCCACGCTGCAGAACATCAACAAGGTGGTGGCTGACAACCAGGATGCCGTGAAGAACTCGATCAAGAACCTCGAGGTCTTCACCCAGTCGCTGGCGCGCAACTCCGAACGCATCGACGGCGTCATGAGCCGGGTCGACGGCATCATGGGCAAGGCCGATACGCTGATGCTCGGGCTCAATTCGCTGGCCGGCGGCAAGGATGGCGGCGAGTTGTTCCTGACAGTGAAGTCGATCCGCGAACTCGCCGAAGATTTCGACAAGCGCTCCGGCGCGCTGATGGCTGACGGGCGGCGGACCTTGTCCGACATCAGCCGGGCCGTGAACAATTTCGACCGCAACCCGACCCGCGTCCTGTTCGGCGCCAGCAATTCAAGTCCGAGCAATGCCCAGGCCTCGCAGCCCGCACCGGCGCCCGCGCCGCCGGCCAGCAGCAGGCGATGAGACCCGGCGAAGAGCAGGCTTCGTGGCCGCAAATCGTACGGGGCGTGCCGCGCCGACCTCGATTGATTGCTCCCGGCGGGCTCCCTTAGTGACCTCGCGGTCCTGCTGAAGCAGGGCGTGACTGGCGGGGCCGATTCTATTGCAGTCCTCAAAGCGAAACGGAGGCCTTGCGGCCTCCGTGTGTCGTCGTTGCGCGGCGCGCTACTCGCCCCATTCGCTACTCGCTCTTCGCCCCACCGATCACGCCAGCCGGCCGGCGGCGTGGGCGAGCAGGGTGTAGACGAGGCCCGTCTCCGAGGTCAGCTGGCCGCGCAGAGCCTGCGGATTGCGATCGTCGCGCGCGACGTCATCGAGCAGCCGCTCGAACTCGGTGATGTAGCGGTCGACCGTCTGCTTGAAGGTGCGGTCGGCGCGATATTTGCGGGCGACCTCGTCGAACGCCTTCTGACCGGCCGGCGTATACAGGCGCTTGGAGAACGCCTTGGTCTCGCCGCGCTGATAGCGGTCCCACATCTCGGCTGCGAGATTGCGGTCCATCAGCCGCGCAATGTCGAGCGACAGCGATTCCAGCGGATTGCCCGGCTGGGCCGTCGCCGATCCGCGGCCGCGCGGCGCCGTCTGTCCGGCCGTGCTGTTGTCGGCGCGGTTGAGCAGGTCGGACAGCCAATTGTCGCGCCCCTGATCGGCGACCGGACCCATCGGCGGCGCCTCGACCCGGCGCGGCTGGGGCGGCGGAGGCGGCGCCGGCGGCTGCATGCCGAGATCCGGAGGCGGCAGGTTGGTGACGCTGGTCGAGCTCGACTCGCGCAGCCGCATCTCGGGCCGTGCGCCGACGGCGGCTGCCGCCACGATCGGCTCCTCCTGGCGGACGACGGCAGCGGGCGCGACTGCGACGGCAGCGGGGCGCGCCGTGCTGACGACATCCAGGCCGCGGCCGTGATGCGCGACGATACGGTTCAGCTCCGCCAGCGCCTCGATCTGGTCGACGATCACCTTGCGCATCTGCGCGGTGCTCTCGGCCGCTTCCTGAGGCATTTCGAGCACGCCGCGGCGAAGCTCGCCGCGGGTCGCTTCGAGCTCGCGGTGCATCTCGGCCGTCATCTGCTTCATGCTCGAGACCAGCGCGGCGAACTTCTCCGCCGACTGCTTGAACATCGCTTCGGCTTCCTGCGTGCTCTGCTGGTAGATCTCCTGCATCGAGGAGGTGGTCAGGCGGCGTTCCTCCTCCGCATTGGCGCGGATGGCTTCGAACTGACGGCTGATCGCGGTCGAGCCGGCGCCGGCGGTCTCGGCCACCACGCGCGCGATGTCGCGCGCCCGCTCCTCGGCCGCGGCCAGCGACTCGTCGAGCAGGGAGGTGAAGCGCGACAGGCGCTGATCGAGGTCCGCGGTGCGCAGATCGATGGTGGTGATCAGCGATTCCAGCGTCGACTTGCGCTCCGAGATCGAGACCGTCGCATCGCGGTTGCTCTGTTCGACCACCGCGGCCGCCTCGATCAAGGCCTTGCCATGGGCGTCGAACTGGCTCGACAGCGAGTTGAGGTCTTCCAGCGCCCGCGTCGTCTTCACGTTGAAGACGTTGAGCTGATCCTCGAGGTTCTGCGTCGCAGTGCCGTTCCGCGAGGTCACGTCGTTCATGGCGGTGACGAAGTCGGCGACGCGCGTCACCAGCGCCCGTTCGAGCGAGTTGAGGTTGTCGTGGGCGCCGGTGAGGACTTCCTGAAGCAGGATGTTGCCCTCGCGCAAACGCTCGAACAGAGCGACGGTATCGGTGCGCAGGATCTTGCTGGTTTCCTGCATTTCGGTGACGGCCGCGACCGAGACCTGGCGCGACTGCTCGATCGCCGCGCGCGAAGCCTGCTCCAGCTCCCGCAGCGACTTGGTGATCGCCGTGGTCGCGAGTTCGCCGGCCGAGGTGATGTTGCGGGCCACGTCCGAACCGTTGCCGCTGACCGCCTGAGCGAAGGCCTGGCCGCGCGCCTCGATCGACTTCAGTGCGTCCGCCGTGACGCGATCGACCTCGATCGTCAGCTGGTTGGTCTTCGAACTCAGCGTCTCGACCAGGGTGCCGCGCTTGCCATCGAGGATCTGCGACAGACGCTCGGTCTGCTGCTGCACATAGGTGACGATCTCGTCGGTCTTGCCGGTCATCGCCGAGCCGAACGAGTTGCTGGCTGCGAGCACCGAGCGCTCGATTTCGGTCGAGGTCGATTTCACGCGCGTGGAGACCTCGTTCGAGGCGGCGACGAGCGCGCTCTGCGCGTTCAACGCACTGTTCTGGATCGCATCCGTCGTGTTCGCCGCGACGCTGTTGATCGAGCGCTCGATCTCCGAGGAGATCGCCTTGAGCTGGCCGGCGGTGTCCGTCGAGGTCGCGGTCAGCATGTCCTGCGCCTCGCGGGCGCCGCTCACGATCACCGAAACGGTCTCGGTCGTGGTCGTGGTCAGGATGGTCTGCGCCTCGCGCGCGCTGCCGACCAAGGTCGCCGCCGTGTCGGCCGAGGTTGTCGTCAGCGACATCTGGGCCTGACGTGCGCTGTTGAGGATCGAACTGGCCGTGTCGGCGCCCACCGAGGACAGCGTCCGCTCGACGTCGACGGCGAGCGATTTGACGTGCTCCGCCGCCTCGGTCGAGGCCGAGATCAGCTTGGACTGGACGTCGCGGGCGCTGTCGATGATCACGGTGGCCGTGGTGGTGCCCACCGTCGCCAGCGTCCGCTCGACATCGATGGCCAGCGACTTGACGTGATCGGCCGCCTCGGTCGAGGCCGCTACCAGCTTTGACTGGACGTCGCGCGCGCTGTCGACGATCGTCGCAGCGGTGCTGGTGCCGACGGAAGCGAGCGTCCGCTCGACATCGGCCGCCAGCGACTTGACGTGATTGGCTGCGTCCGAAGAGGCGCTGATCAGCGTCATCTGGGCTTCGCGCGCGCCGCTGGTGATGGTCTCGGCCGTCGTGGTGCCCGCGATCGAGAGCGAGCGCTGCACATCGACGGTGAGCGCCTTGACCTGGGTGGCGGCCTCCTGCGAGGCGGCGAGCAGGGTGGACTGGGCTTCGCGGGCGCCGGCGGTGATGGCTTCGGCCGTCGCGGTTCCGACGCCGGTGAGCGAGTGCTGCACGTCCGCCGCGAGCGATTTGACGTGGTCGGCGGCGTCCGAGGAGGCCGATACCAGCGTGCTCTGGACTTCGCGCGCGCCGGCAAGGATCGAGGCTGCGGTGGCTGAGCCCGCCGCGGTCAGCGTGCGTTCGACGTCGGCCGTCAGCGACTTGATCTGGGTCGCCGTCTCGCCGGAGGCCGTCAGCAGGGTCGCCTGGGCCTCGCGTGCGCTCGACAGGATCGCATCGGCCGCGTTGCTGCCGGCGCCGGCAAGGGCGCGCTCCACCTCGGTCGAGGTCGTCTTCAGCTGCGAACCGACATCCGTCGAGACGTTGAGCAGGGCCTGTTGCGCATTGCGTGCGCCGGTCTGGATCGTCTCGCTCGTGTTGACCACCAGGTCGGTGAGAGCGCGCTCGGCGTCCTCGACATGCGACCTGATGCTGGCGGACAGCAGCTCCGCGCGGGTCATCAGTTCGTCGCTCGCCTGGCGGCCGCTGCTTTCGATGCGGCCGGCCACGGCCTCGACGCGCGATCCCAGCAGGTCCTCGAATTGCGACACGCGCTGGTCGATGTCCCGCGCGATCGAGCCGACCCGGGTCTCGATGCTCTGGTGAATGTCCTGGAACCGTGCGGTGACGGTCTCGGTCAGTTCGGAGCTGCGGCCGTCGATGATGTTGGACAGGCTGACGATGCGCCCATCGATCGCTTCAAGCGCCTTCTCGGTGCCGTCGGCCAGCGATGAGGTCAGAACATTGAGGCGGGAATCGATCGACTGGATCGCCTGGGCCGAGCCGTCGGTCAGCGAGGTGGTCAGCACGGTCAGCCGCGAGTCGATCGCGCTCAGCACCTGGGCCGCGCCGTCGGTCAGCGAGTTGGAGAGGGTGCCGAGGCGTCCTTCGATCGTTGCGGTCACCGAGGTGGCGCGGTTGTCGAAGCTTTCCTCGAGCGTCTTCAGGCGTCCCCCGACAGTATCGTCGAAGGTCTTGATCTTCGAATCGAGCGAGGAATCGAAGCTGGTGATGCTGGTCTGCAGGTTGGTCTCGAACTGGCTCAGCCGCTGGTCCAGCGTCGCCGTGATCTCCCCGCTGTTGGTCGACAGCCTTGTATCGAACGTATCGACATAGGTCTTGAGATTCTCGGAGATCTCCTGGGTGCGCTGGCCCATGCGCTCGACGATCTCGCCGCCATAGGTCTTCACGGTGCGGTCGAATTCGGTGATGTGCCGGGTGATCAGCGCGCCGAGTGTCGAGCTGTCGCGCGCGAAGCGCTCTGCGAGCTCGGTGCCCTGGTTCTTCACCAGCTCATCGAAGGCACTGATCTGCGTCGAGAGCGTGTCATGCGTGCTCTCGGTCTGGCTCACCACCTTTGCCACCAGCGTGTTCACGGTGGCATCGAGGGATTCGCTCGCCTTCTCGCCGCTCGCCAGGATCTGGCTGGACAGGCGCTGGCTCGCCTCATCGATCTTGCTGACGAGGTCGCCGCCGCGCAGCTCAAGCTCGAGCAGCAGCGAGTCGCCGGAGGCCTTGAGCGAATCGTGAACCTGTTCGGTGCGCACCGAAATGCCGTCGACGATGGCCGCCGTGCGCTGCTCGAATTCGCTGGTGATGCGGTCGATGCGCTCGTTGAGCATCTCGTGGACGCGGTCGGACAGGTCGGCAAACTCGTCGTGGACGTGGCCGGTCTTGAAATTGAGGCTGGTCGTCAGCCGCTCGGACGCGTCGAGCACGGCGCGGGTGGTTTCCGCGCTGGCCTCCTCGAGCCGGTCCAACAGATCGCCGCCGCGCTCGCCGAGCGCGAGGATCATGTTGTCGCCGGCATTGCCGAGGGCCGCCGTGATGTGGGCGCCGCGTTCTTCCAGCGCGCCGGTGATGCTCTTGGCGACTTCGTCGACGCGCGAGGCGATCGCGTCCGAGATCAGCGCGATGTCGTGGCGCAGGTCGATCTGCACGCCCGAGATGGCGCTGCGCACCTGTTCCGCCTGGCCGACGAGATTGTCGCGCTGATGGGCGATGTCCTGGAGCAGGGCGCGGATGCGAACCTCGTTGTCGCTATAGGCGCGCTCGAGCGCGGCGACCTCGTTGGCGACCAGCGTTTCCAATTCGCCGGCGCGCGCGATCGCGCGCTCGACACCGTCGCCCATCGCGGCGACCTCGCGGCGGATCGCCTGGCCGACGGTGACGATCGAATCGCTGGCGGCCCCTTCCGGCTCCGAGAAGCGGATCGCAACCTGCGCCATCGACTGCGCGATCATGCGCAGCTCCTGGCCCCGCCAGGCGAGGCTGGCGAGGAAATAGAACAGCAGCACCGGCGCAAAGAACACCGCGGAGAGGCCGGCGAGCACGAGCACGCCGCCGCTCTGTCCCAGCAGCGCCTGCAGCGACGGCAGGAAGCCGATCGTGATCAGGGCACAGCCGACGATCCAGATGCCGGCGAACGCGGTGGCCAGCGTGTAGACGCTGCGCGTCGGGCGGCCCTTCTGGATGGCCTGGAGAAGCTGGCCGATGGTTTCGCGGTCGTCATTGGCCGGCCGTCGCACGGCCAAAGGCGGTGGTTCGATGTCGTCCAGCGTCCCGCGGTCGGCGCCCGGACGGTTGTCGAACGAATCATAGGACGAGGCGCCGGCGGACTTCCCCGACGCGGCCCCGTCAGCTTGGACCGGACCCTGCTGTTCCAGGGGCGCGGACGTGTCGCTGATGTTCAAAGCCTCCTGAATGGCGGACAGCGCAACTTCAGTCGGGTCTTTGACCTTTTTAGGGGTGTTCGCCATGTTGAGTCCGAGCCCTCGTCTTAATTTCGATCCGGCGAGCCGCACACGAGTGCCCCCTCGAATGGCTCAAACCGGACGTCATCCCTCTACAGGGCAACCTGAGGTGGCAAATTCCGCCAGGTGGCCCATTCCATCCGAAGGAGCATCCTATTGGCTGCGCCATTTGAAAGAAATGGGCGTGGTTAAGAGATTCTTAATCATCGTTAACAGCAGCTGTCGTTAACACTTTAGAAGTCCTGCGAATTCTCGTTTCAGCCGCGATTGGGGCGGAGCGAGGTCGAAATCGCGGCAAACCCGCGGCAATTGGGGCGCTAACGAAGCGTTAACCATTGTCGTGCTTGGCTTGCGGACAGAGGCGCCATCGGCGCCGCCGCACCGGACCGCCGCCATGATTCCCGACCTGCAACGGATCGAATGGATGCCTTCGCCCCCGCTGGTGCCCGATGATGGGCCGATCAGCCTGGACCTGTTGCGGCGCATGACGCTGGGGGACGCCGACCTTGAGCGGGAGGTCCTCGGCATGTTCTCCAACCAGGCGGTTCGCCTGTTGGAGCGGCTACAGGTGATGCCCGAAGACGCCGCCGCTGTGGCCCACACCTTGAAGGGCTCGGCCCGCGCCATCGGCGCACTCGATGTCGCCGACGCCGCCGAGGGCCTGGAAGCGGCGCTGCGCGACGGCGATCCGGCCGACGCGTTGGCCTGGCTCGGCACCGCGGTCGCACAGGCGCGCGCGGCCATTGCCGACATGCTCGGCGTCGCCTGAGCCGCCGGCCGCAGCACTAGCGCGGAGCGGAGCGGTCCGTTATAGGACAGCCCGACTTCATTTCCTCCGCAGCATGAGCGCACATGGCCAAGATCACCTTTGTCGACCATACCGGCGAATCCCGAACCGTTGAGATCGAGAACGGCGCGACCGTCATGGAAGCGGCGATCCGCAATGCCATTCCCGGTATCGAGGCCGAATGCGGCGGCGCCTGCGCCTGCGCGACCTGCCATGTCTATGTCGACGAAGCCTGGCGCGAGAAGGTGGGTCCGCCGACCCCGATGGAAGAGGACATGCTCGATTTCGGCTATGAAGTGCGGCCGAATTCGCGTCTGTCCTGCCAGATCAAGGTATCCGACGAGCTGGACGGCCTCGTGGTCGCGACGCCCGAGCGTCAGGCCTGACCCGTCCGGGGGCCGTCCGCCGGGACGGCCTGTCCTGAGCCTCGCTCCCGCGCTCATGCCGACGGCGTCAGCGTTACGCCCCGCCGGGCCCAGGGCTGCAGCGCCTGGACCAGCTGCACCGCCAGCGGCGCCGGCTTGCGTGTCACCTCGTCGATCAGCACCATCACCGCGGTGGCCGAGGCCACGCAGCGCCCCTCCGAGAACACGACCTGCTCGCAGGTCACCGAGGTGCGCCCCAATCTGACCACGCCCAGCCCGAGCTCGATCGTCCCCGGCCAGCGCAGCTCGGCGCGGAAATGCATGTCGAGCCGCACCATGATCCAGGCCAGCCCCTCCTGCAGGAGGCCATGGCGCGGGTCCTTCATCAGCGTCACTCGGCCGGTCTCGAAATAGGTCGCATAGACCGCGTTGTTGACGTGCTGGTTGGGGTCGAGATCGCCAAACCGCACATTGTCCGTGAGACGGTACGGGAAGTCTTCAAGGCGGGGCGTCTGGTCGCGGCGGGCCGTCTCTGTCACCGATTGATCTCCATCATTTCACCTCTCCTTCAAACCCCGCTACGCTCGGCGCTGCAAGCGGCGGCCGGCGAGGGGGGCTTTTGTGCCTTCCCTGACACTGGCCCGTTGGCTACAAATTCGGGACCGCCACCTGCCGCCACCACCGAGCGGCGCCTCTCAACGAGAAGAGCGACATGAGCGAAGCGATCAAGACCGACGTGCTGATCATTGGCGCGGGCCCTTGCGGACTGTTTGCCGTGTTTGAACTGGGGCTGCTCGACATCAAGGCGCATCTGATCGACATCCTCGACAAGGTCGGCGGCCAGTGCGCCGAGCTCTATCCGGAAAAGCCGATCTATGACATTCCGGGTGTGCCGATGGTGACGGGGCAGGGGCTGACCGATCAGCTGATGGAGCAGATCAAGCCGTTCAGCCCGACCTTTCATCTCGGCGAGATGGTCGAGAAGGTCGAGAAGATCGGCGATCCCGGCTTTCGCGTCACCACCGACGCCGGCAAGGTGTTCGAGTGCAAGGTCGTGGTGATCGCCGCAGGCGGCGGCTCGTTTCAGCCGAAGCGGCCGCCGGTGCCGGGCATCGAGGCTTATGAAGGCACCTCGGTGTTCTACGCCGTGCGCAAGATGGAGCAGTTCCGCGACAAGAATGTCGTCATCGTCGGCGGCGGCGATTCCGCCCTCGACTGGACGCTCAATCTGCATCCCCTGGCCAAGCGCATCACCCTCGTGCATCGTCGCGACGATTTCCGCGCGGCGCCTCACAGCGTCGAGCAGATGCGCGCGCTCGTCGCAAGCGGCAAGATGGATCTGCGGATCGGCCAGGTCAGTGCGCTCGAAGGTGCCAACGGCGTGCTCGCCGCCGCTTCCATCAAGGGCAACGACAATTCGGTCGAGACCGTCGCCTGCGATATGATGCTGCCGTTCTTCGGATTGACGATGAAGCTCGGTCCCGTCGCCGATTGGGGCATTGCACTCGAGAACAATCTCATTCCGGTCGAGACCTCGGCGTTCGAGACCAGCGTGCCCGGCATCTTTGCGATCGGCGACATCAATACTTATCCGGGCAAGATCAAGCTGATCCTGTGTGGATTCCACGAGGGCGCGTTGATGGCGCAGAAAGCGCACCGCTACGTGTATCCGGAGAAGCGGCTGGTGTTCCAGTACACGACGTCGTCGTCGAGCCTGCAGAAGAAGCTCGGCGTCAACTAATTCGTTGGTGAGGTGGAACCCGACGTCGTCCATCCAACTCAAATGTGAAGAAATGTTTCCTTTGTGCGCCGGTTTCACCGGCGCGCAAGACCTGTTATGGGCTGGAGCGACGCTCGAAAGGCCCGGACTGGCGGGCCATTCGATTTGTGGATTGGTCAAGGTGAGGTGATGATGCTGAATGCGTTTTCCCGGCTTCGGTTGGCATCTGGCGTGGCGAAGCTCGCGATCGGCGCGCTTGTCGTTGCCGGTGCGCTGCTGACGCGGCCTGCGCTCGCAGCGGAGCCGTCCGCGGCGGGACTGTGGCAGAAGGTCGAGAACGGTCAGCCGGTGCTCTACGTGCTTGTCGTCGACCACAACGGGGTCTTCGAAGGCGTGATGGCAAAGCTGTTTCCCAAGCCGACCGATCCGCCGAACCGGGTCTGCGACAAGTGCACCGACGATCGAAAGAATGCGCCCTGGCTCGGTCTGTCCTTCATCCGCGACATGAAGCGCGACGGCCTGAAGTACGAAGACGGCAATGTGCTCGATCCCCGCGACGGCAAGATCTACAGCGCCAAGATGACCTTGAGCCCCGACGGCCAGTCGTTGACGCTGCGCGGCTATATCGGTTTCTCGCTGCTCGGCAGGGACGAGACCTGGGTGCGCCTGCCTGATACGGCCATGGCGCAGATCGATCCGGCGGTCATCGCCAAATATCTGCCGCCTCCCGCGGCCCCCGCGATTCCGGCGGCGAAGCAGGCAGCCCCGCCGATGATGAAGAAGCCGGCGCCAGCGAAGTAGTCCGCTGCCGGGCCGCGGCTCGGCGGTTGCTGATGAGCATGGTGTCGCGATCTCGCGGCGCATGGCGTCCGAGCCTTGCAGCACTTTCACCCTCTGAAAGACGAGGGCGCGGGGAATGCCGGGTGAAGGCCTCACCCATGGCCCGCCTGCAACAAGATAAGCAGGCGGCAGTCACCACAGGTTCAGCCGATCACCGGCATTCCCCGCGCGATGGCTTGACGGCTTATACGGACTCTCCCCGGGGACCGGCTTGTTTGCCCCCGTCACAGGCGGATCATCATCACCGCCGGCTTGGCCTCAGCATCGGGAGACCAGGACCATACGATTTCACCGTGCGCCGCCGATCGTTCGTCGGCATGATCGGATCACGCTGCGACCGGTGGCGCCCACCGCATCCCGCGCTCCACGTTCGTGACGATCGCGACGCGCCCCTCTGTGAGCACGGGATGCGTGAGCAGAGCATAATTTCTGTAAAAACGAAAGGGCGAAATTCGGCCCGGCGCCAGCGGACAGGATGATCCTTCTGACGAGGTTGCCGATTTTCGTTCATGGGCGCGCACGACGCGCGGCGTGTTCGCGGCGCTTGGCGGCCGGTCGACCATCCCAAGCGCATGCACGGACGCCCGACGGGCAAATCGATGTCAGGCCGGCGTCACTGCCGCACCCCGCCAGCGGGTGGCAGCGGCTGGCTGGTAATCTTGGGCTCCGGGGCATCGAGGTCGAGCACTTCCGCCGCGGCCGGAAACGCCGCGTCTGCCATCGCGGCATGGCCTTCGGCGCTCGGATGCACAGCGCCGCCATAGACCGCCGACAGCACGCCCCAGCTCGCATCGTGAATGTCGGCCGGCTGCATCGCCGCGGGCAGGCCCTGCGGATAGGTCATGGCCGAGAAGTAGCTGTCATTGGCGTCGCGGATCCAGCGTGCGCGCGGCAGATAGGGACGATACTCGCTGGCGCCGCGACCGCACAGCAGCGGTTCATTGGCGGCGCTGACGATATTCGGATCGAAGCTGTCGCCGGCCTGCGAGAAGCATTCGCGGTCGAAGGGCGGGTCCTGGGGCGAGCGCGCGCAGAAGCCGTGCTGGGCGAAGGCGGCCTGATGCGCATCGACGAACGTCATGCGATCGGTGCCGGGATCGCGGCACAGCACACCCGCGGTGCATTGCGCAAGCCCGCGCAGCGACGGCAGGAACTCGTTCTCGACGAACCCCGCGACCTTGGCGAGCCGCTGCGGATTGGCATTGAACGAGGGATGCACCTCGAAGCCGGCCGGACCGCCGGGGCAGGGAACCCCAGGCCCGCTCAGCGCCGGATTGCCGTAGGCGGTGTAGATGACGTGCGAGAGGTCGCCGACCAGCGGCTTCAACGCCTCGCGCAGCTTGGCGAAGCCCTGCGGCAGGTCGCGCGCCAGCTCGCTGCGCGACTCCTCCACCGAGCCGATGACGCCTGAGCGCTTGAAGAGAGTGCGTTCAGTCGGCGTGTCGACGATGACGTCGGCGACGAGGCCGGAGAAGTTGATGTCGTTGGCGCCGATCGACAGCAGCACCAGATCGAGCCGCCGATCCGGCTGGCGGCGCTTGGCCGCGGTGAGCGCCTCGCGCAACTCGCCGATCTGGCCGTTGACGCCGCCGGCGCAGGTGGTCACCGAGCGGCCAGGCGTGCATTCGCGCGCGCGCTGGCTGCCGAACAGGCCGTCGGCAATGGTCGCGCCGGTGCAGGCGAGCGGCAGATAGGTGACGGCGACGTGCGGATAGCGCACCGCGAGCGCCAGCGCGGTGCGGGTCTGGTAGCTGTAGAGCGAGCGGTGGCAGGCGGCGTTGAACCACACCGCACTGTACTTCTGCCAGTTCTGCAGCGTGTCCGGCGCCTCACAGGCGCGGCCACCTTTGAAGCCGGCGCGGCTCGGCCGATAATATTGCGCGGTCGGCCCGCCGAGATAGGAGCGGAAGCAGAAACCCTCGTCAGCGAGCGCGATCGGGCGGTCGGGATTGCCTTCACCCGACGCGATGCTGTCGCCGAGACCGGCGATGAAGACGTCGCGGACCTGGATGCCGGTCGAGACCTGTCGCGTGCCTTCGGCGCTGGTCACATCCACGCTGGCAACGGTCTGGCGGCCATAGCGGACGCGCAAATTGACCGGCTCGGCGCAGTCGAAGGTCGATGTCTGCGGCCCGTCGCCATCGTCGAACGACCAGGCGCAGGTGGCGCCGACCGGCACCGGCCCGGTGAGGCGCACCGTGACGGGATGGTCGATCGGCGTGAGATAGCTTTCTTTCACGTTGTCGCGCGTGCACGGTTCGTTGACGTGGCCGGCCAGGTCGATGCACAGCCGGTTGACGACGTTGCGGGCCCAGCCGCGGCCGTCGCTCTGCACCCCCAGGCCCTGCTCGGCGGCGAGAATCGAGCGATCGCGCGTGCTCTCGGCATGGAGCAGAAAGTCGCGCTCCTCGCGGAACAGGCGGAAGCGATTGCGCACCTCCCAGCTGATCTGCAGCGGCGGGGCACCGAACTGCGCAGCCGCCTGGGTGGCCGCGAAAGGGGCGAGCAGGCCGGCCAGCACGCCGGCCGCGAGCATCGGACGAAGGGACATTCGGGTCATACGCGAGGATTCACGTCAGCGATGGGGCGGAAATAAGAGGCCAGCGCGCAACGTCAACTGCGCCTATGTCCTCTCGCTGCGGGCATGATGCGATATCACGGGATCGCATAAGGCTCTCAGCCCTTTGTTTAAGCATGATCGCTGCGGAAACCTGTTTCCACGACCTCAGATCATGCGCGCGGGCGTCGCTCACCCCTGGGAGTGCCGTCGCTTGATGCGATGGGGAACGGCCGCCGCAGCTGTCGCAGCCGCGCGCTTGGCGGCGACCTCGTCGTCGCAGGCGGATTGCAGCCGGCGCCGCTCCTGCCAAGGCTTCACGACGTTGAGCCAAAGCTCGCGCACGCCCATGATCGAGATCGCCGTCGCAAACGGAATGACGAAATACAGCACGCGGAACACGAGCAGGGTGGCGAGCAGCTGCTCGCGGCCGAATTGCGGCAGCGCCACGAGCATCGCCGCATCGAAGACGCCGATGCTGCCCGGCGCATGGCTGGCGAAACCGAGCAGGGTGGCAAGGATGAACACCACCGACAGCGACAGGAAGTCGATCGGCGGATTGGACGGCACGAGCAAGTACATCGCCAGTGCGCAGAAGCCGAGATCGACCACGCCGATCAGGATCTGCACCAGTGTCAGCTGCGCCGAGGGCAGCACAACCTTCCAGCCGTTCTGGCCGAGCTGGCGGCGGTTCTTGCCGGCGGCGAGCCAGCCGAGATAGGCGAAGATCGCACCCAGGATGCCGATCGCGATCAGCTGGTTCACGGCCGGGGGCAGCTGGTCCATCGACGAGGCGGCGGCCGGATGCAAGGTCATGCCGATGCCGAGCACGAACAGATTGCCGAGCCAGAAGGTCAGCCCCGACAGGAAGCAGATCTTGGCGACGTCGATCGCCGAGAGCCCGTAATCCGAATAGATGCGGAACCGGATCGCGCCGCCGGTGAACACGGTCGCACCGATGTTGTGGCCGATCGAATAGCTGGTGAAGGCGCTCATCGCCGCGATGCGATAGGGCACATGTTTTTTGCCAATCGTTCGCAGTGCAAAATAGTCGTAGAAGGTGAGCGTGCAGAATGCGCCGATCACACACAATGCCGCGAGCGCGATGTGACCGGGCGGGATTTCGGTCAGGGCGGTCAGGATCACGCTGCCGTCAACGCCCTTCAGCGTGCGGACGAGCGTCGTGACCGCGAAGGCGATGATCGCAAGGCTCGCTGCAATCCCCAGCCGCTTCCAGCCGATCCATTTCTTGAAGCCACGCGAGAGCGTGGTCAGCAGGCGCTGCATTCATCCTCCCGGCGGGGCGGCACTAGGTCTTGGAAGAGAGACGAGATCATTGATCGATGAGGGCGGGCAATCCGTGACAGCCTGTTCCTTAAGCTAAAACGTGCGTCTTGTGCAGTCCTTGACACAGCGCAGCTCCGACTTCGTCCTGCGGGTCTGTCACACTCCAGTCACATAGCTGCGACCGCCTTAGTTCGGTCTCAAAGGTTACCCGCGCGGTTCAGTCGCAAACGTCCCGCCGTCGGCACGAGTTCCGCTCAGCCCCGGGGGCGCAAAGCCGGAACAACCGGGTCCTCAACCGGTTAGCCGCAGGCAAGACCTACAGCGAACATGGTCGCGACGGGTCGGGGAGGGACCGCCATGTTCCGAACCGAGAGGACGTGAGGAAAATGGGACTGTTCACCAAAGACATCAAGACAATGAATGACCTGTTCGTGCATCAGCTGCAGGACATCTATTACGCCGAGAACCAGCTGGTCAAAGCGCTGCCGAAAATGGCCGAGAAGGCCACTGATCAGCAGCTCAAGCAGGGCTTTCTGACCCATCTCGACGAGACCAGGACGCATGTGCAGCGGCTCGAGCAGGTGTTTCAGATGCAGGGCATCGCTCCCAAGGCGGTCGATTGCCCGGCCATCGACGGCATCATCGAGGAGGCCGAGGAGGTCGCGGGAGAGGTCGCGGACAAGACGGTGCTCGACGCTGCCCTGATCAATGCCGGCCAGGCCGCCGAGCATTACGAGATCACCCGCTATGGCAGCTTGATCGCCTGGGCCAAGCAGCTCGGCCGCAGCGATTGCGCCGCCGTTCTCCAGAAGACCCTGGACGAGGAGAAGGCGACTGACATGAAGCTGACCAAGCTTGCCGAGACCACCGTCAATCTGCGCGCGGCCAGCTGATCACCCGATCGCGTCACGACAGCTCATGAGACAAAACGCCGCGCCCTTGCGCGGCGTTTTTGCGCCGCACTGGTCGTGACGGGCAGGAGATCTTCCATCATTCGATCGATATCGAAGCATGCTTGTCTTTGGTGGGGTAGAGTAAGGCGGTCTTTCGGCGCCAGCAGGAGGTCCGGCATGAGACGAGCATCAACTGCGACAACAGCCCGCATGGCCGCGGCGCCCGCGCTGCGGCCCCCTCGGGGTCTACGGCCTGCGGCTGTCGCTGGTGATCTCCGGTACGCTGATGCTCACGGCCGCCGGCGTGATCCGCTGGGGTGCGTCGACGCGCCCGCCACAATGAAGCCTCAGGTCTTGAGCTTCAGGTCTTAAGTCTCAGGTCTTGCGGAGCGCGAAATTGGCGCCGCAGAACGCCATCAGCGCGCCGAGGCCGAGCGCGGCGAGGCCGGCCAGCACGCCGGCCGCCGAGGGCACCGGGCTCGGTCCGGAGATCGCCTGGCCGATGCCGGCGAGCATCAGGACGCCGACCACGACCAGGAAATTGCGCATGCGCTGCGGAATCTCGCCCGACACCGCACTGTGCATGATGTTGGCGATGAAATAGCCCGACGAGAAGCCGACGGTGGCGATCAGCCACCAGGCGATCGCCGACCCGGCCGGCATGAAGGCGCCGTCCTCGGTCTGCCACAAGCCGCCGAGATCGAGCCCGTAGCGGGCGCCGAGCATGTGCACGGCGAGCGCCAGCAGCACGCCGGCCGCCATGGCGCCGGCCAGGATCAGATGGCGGGGGAAATAGACCGTTTCGCTCATGGCTCGTTTGTAGGATAAGGCGCGCGGGCCACGCAACAGGACCGAGCCATTTCCGGGGACACTACCACAGCCGACGGCCAATTGATCCGCTACGCCTATAAGGCGTCGCTGATCGGCGCCGCGCAGCAGTTCGAGCTGACGGAGGAGGGCCTGTCGTGGCGGTTCGCGGGCCGCACGGGTCTGTGGCCCTATGCCGATATCACCGCCATCCGCCTGTCCTATCGCCCGGTGTCGATGCAGGCGAAGCGGTTTCGCGCCGATGTCACCAACCGCGATGGCCGCCGCCTCAGCATCATCTCGACGTCCTGGCAGACCGCGGCATTGATGGCGCCGCAGAGCGAGGCCTATCGGGCTTTCGTCGTCGGTCTGCACGCGCGGCTCGCCGCAAGCGGCAGCACTGCGCGGCTCACGGCGGGCCTCGGCCGCTTCGCCTATGGCGCGGCGCTGGCCGCGATTGCGCTGTTCGCGCTGGCGATGGTCGGGCTTCTGCTCCGCGCGCTGCTGATCGGCGAGTGGCCGGGTGCGCTGTTCCTGGTCGGCTTCGCCGCCATGTTCGCCTGGTATGTCGGCGGCTTCCTCACCCGCAATTTGCCGCGCAGCTACACGTTCGCCGACATTCCGCCGGCGCTGCTGCCCTGATCACGCGGCGTCATCCCGGGTCATCGAATGTGACCGCGCGGTGCCGTCGCGCCATGCGAGAATGAGCGGCCCGCCTCAGGGGACAAAGAGGACAATGATGGCTGATCGCACGCTGCGCATGCCCGACGACGCCGAGATCGCGGCGATCTCGACGCGGCACTTCGCCGACACGCCGCTGCGTCCCGCCGACCTCCTGTTCGTGTTCGGCACGCGGGTCGAGGAGGAGCTGCGCGCGGCCACGGCCGCGCGGCTGTGGGAGCAGGGCTATTTCCGTCACGCCATCGTCAGCGGCGGGGTCACACCGGGAGCTGAGGCCTCCGAATGTGCGCTGATCAAGGATGCGATGGTCAGGCGCGGCGTTCCCGCCGACCGCATTCTCGAAGAGCACCACGCCATGAACACCGGCGAGAATGTGCTGCTCTCGCTGCCGGTGATCGACACGGCGCTCGGCCTCGCCAATGTCCGGACCGTGATCTGCCTCGGCAACAGCTGGACCGCGCGGCGCTATGCGATGACGCTGCAGCGGCACTGGCCGGAAGTCGAGAAGATGCTCCTGACGGTGGATAGTTTCGGCGTGCCGCGCCAGCTCTGGCACACCCATCCCGAATTCCGCCGCCGCGTGCTCAGTGAATGGGACAAGATCGCGCCGTACAAGGCGAAGGGTTTCATTGCGGAGTGGCCGTAGTCTCGGGAGCGAAGCGTGAACGGCAACAAAAATCTCCGCATTGCGAGGCGCGATGCGACGAAGCCCTCCAGGGTTTCGCGCGCGGCTCTGGCTGGCTTCGCTGCGTTCGTAATGACGCCGTGACGGAGTATTTCGCGCGACAGCCGCGATTTGCCGATCCCTGGGGCCGACGACGCTGCGCGCCTACGGCCTGACCACCAGCACCGAGCATTTCGCGTAGCGCACCACGTGCCCCGCGTTGCTGCCGAGGAAATAGGTGCGCATCGCCGGGCGGTGCGAGGTCATGACGATCAGGTCGGCCTTGACCTTGGCCGCCTCCTCGAGGATCTCGTGATAGATGCCGCCCTGGCGGACCGCGTAGCTGACGCGCTCGGCGGGGATGCCGGATTCGCGCGCCACGATCGACAGCGCTTCCTCGGCTGTCTCGCGCTGCTGCGCGTCGAAATCGGCCGGGACATATTCGGCCAGCATCACCGGCGTCATCGGCATGACGTTCAGCAGATGCACCGTGCCCGCCCATGTCTCCGCCAAGGTGGCAGCGGTCGCGATCGCGGGCTTGGCAAGGTCGGTATCGGCCAGATCGATGGGAACCAGAATCGATTTGAACATCGCGAGGCCTCCTCACTGCCGTGACATTACGCGCCCCGGGAGGCCGGCCTGTCAATCGGAGCCCTGCTTGAGGAGCTTCGGGGTCACGAACATCAGGAGATTGCCGCGCGTGAAGCTCACATCGCCCCAATCCTCGGTGTCGAAATCGAGCACGGCGAGCCCCGCCGTCGGCATGTTGCGCATCAACTCGTGCCGGCCGTCCGGGTCACCCTGGCCGGTGAGCGCCAGCGCGAGTTCGTGCATGCCCGGATTGTGGCCGACGACCAGCAATTGCTTCGGATCGAGCGCGGCGGCGAGCCGGATGTGATGCAGGATCTGCATCGGCTCGGCGCCGTAGAGCTCGGGCACCGTCTCCACCTGCGGAGCGGCGACGCGCCCGTTCATCGCCGCCCAGGCGAGTTCCCAGGTTTGCTGCGCCCTGACCGCGGTCGAGACCAGCACGAGCTCCGGCATGGGCGGATGGCTCGCGATGAAATCGCCGATCATGGCGGCATCCTGGTGCCCGCGTTCGTCGAGACGGCGGTCCTGGTCGCGGCCGGTCGGTGCGTCAGTCTCGGTCTTGGCGTGGCGCAGCAGCATCAATCGGCGCATGGAATCCGGTCTCGAATCGTTCAGGCTATGTCAGGCTGTACCACGTCTCTTTATCGCCACTAAAAGCGTCATGACGTCCGGCGCAGGGTTGGCTAAGAAAACGCCATGAGCGAGACTTTCACAAGCGCGAACGATGACGCGGATGCCGCAGGCGCGATCGGCCGCATCAGGCTGAATTTCGACCTCGACGTCGATGTCTGCGTGGTCGGGGCGGGCCTGGCCGGTTTGACCACGGCGCTGTGCGCGGCCCGGCAGGGGGCCAGCGTCGCGGTGCTGGAAGGCCGTCATGTCGGCTGGAACGCATCCGGCCACATGGTCGGCACCGTCCTGCCTGGATTCGACCTGCCGCTGCCCGATCTGATCGAGCGCATCGGGCTGGCGCATGCCCGGGCGCTGTGGGCGTTGTCCTGGGCGGGCTGCGAATTCATCCGCGCCCAGGCCAGCGAGGCGTCGATGCCGGGCATCGGGCTCAGCGAGGGCGCGCTCGAAGTCTCCAATGTCGATGCGGGCGATGCCCTGATCCGACGCCTGCAGATGCTGCACGAGGATTTCGACACCGACGTCGAAGGCTGGCAGGTCGAGCGGGTCAGGACCGAGCTCAAGACCGATCGCTATTTCCACGGCGTGTATTACCCGAAGGCTTTCCAGCTCGACGGCCGCAAATATGTCCACGCGCTGGCGCGGCTCGCCCGCAAGGCGGGCGCACGGATCTTCGAGGACACGCCGGTGGTCAGCATCGACCCGTCAGGCGTGCGCAAGCGCATCGTCACGCCGTCGGCGCGGATGCGCGCCTCGCATATCGTGCTGGCCGGCAACGTCCATCTCGGCGCGCCGCTGCAACGATTGTCGGATACGCTGCTGCCGGTGTGGCGCTATGGCGGCGTGACCGCGCCGCTCGGTGAGCGCCTGGCGGAGGCCATTGCCTTCAAGGGCTCGGTCAGTGACGCCGACGGCGTCGACCATTTCCGCGTCGTCGATGGCGACCGGCTGATATGGGCGAGCCCCGAGACCACCTGGAACGCGCGGCCGAGCGGGTTCGCCTCGGCGCTGCAGCGCCGCATCCGCACCGTGTTTCCGCAGCTCGGCAATGTCGAGATCGCCGAGACCTTCGGCGGCGTCACCGGCCAGACCGTGCACGGCATGCCGCAGGTCGGTCAGCTGCGCAAAGGCCTGTGGGTCGCGAGCGGCTTCGGCCGGCAGGGGATGAACACCTCGGCCATGGCGGGGCAGCTGATCGCGCAAGGAATCCTCGCCGGGGATGACCGCTGGAAGCTGTTCTCGCCGTTCGAGCTGGTCTGGGCCGGCGGC
This sequence comes from Bradyrhizobium denitrificans, assembly GCF_013179005.1. Lineage (NCBI taxonomy): Bacteria > Pseudomonadati > Pseudomonadota > Alphaproteobacteria > Hyphomicrobiales > Nitrobacteraceae > Bradyrhizobium > Bradyrhizobium denitrificans. The sequence goes on from NZ_JABFDP010000033.1 coordinate 54,132, forward strand.
GTCAGCGGCCGGGTGGCGGGTCATGTGGTCAATCTCTGGGTCCGCGGCCGCGCGGCGGCCGCGGGTACGCTGGCGCGGCACCGCGAGCGGGCGCGGGCGCAGGAGCGGGCCCGCGAGCTCAGGGCGGCCGAGGCCCGTCGCCAGGCGGCCCAGCGCCCGGGCGCGCGGCTGCCGCTGCGGCCGCAGCCATCCGACCTGACCCGTCGTCCCGATGCCGGCGAGGGCTGAGACCTCGCAAGAAAGTGAGGCGTCGGACCGGCGCCTGACGTAACTTCGCGGCATCCCATCCGTAACTCCGGCAACCCCCCGCCGCACGGAGACCGCCATGATCGACCGCCGCCTGATGCTTACCACTGCTGCCGGACTGTTCGGTTTCGCTGCCTTGCGCTGGTTCGGCGGCCCCGCGCCTGCCCGCGCCGCCGAGAAGTTCGAGATCGAGAAGACCGAGGCCGAGTGGCGCGCCCAGCTGACCCCGCAGCAATATGAGATCCTGCGCGAGGAGGGCACCGAGCGGCCCTGGACCAGCCCGCTGCTCAAGGAGCACCGCAAGGGCATCTTCGCCTGCGCCGGCTGCGACCTGCCGCTGTTCTCCTCGGAGACCAAGTTCGACAGCGGCACCGGCTGGCCAAGCTTCTTCAAGCCGCTCGACAATGCGGTGGGCACCCGCCAGGACAAGACCTACGGCATGGTCCGCACCGAGGTGCATTGCCGGCGCTGTGGCGGCCATCTCGGCCATGTGTTCGATGACGGCCCCAAGCCGACCGGCCTGCGCTACTGCATGGACGGCCTGTCGCTGGTGTTCCATCCGGCCAATCCCTCCTCGACCTGACGAATCTGCGCCCGGATTCGCCGGCGCGCCCGTTCAAGCCTGGACAAGCGGGTCTGACGACGCGCCGGCGCGTGCAACATGCAGCTGAGCCGGGGCGCGATTGCGCGCGTCTGGCCCGGCAAGAACTGCCGGCTCGGCAATTGTTCACCACTTTTGATACTCGTTTTTTGACGTTGTCATTTCACAAGTCGCTGATTTCGCAGCGAATTCATATTTGGCACGGCGATTGCGACACTCTCCACGAAAACGCGGCCAGGGGCGGACCGGCGGCCGGGTCAATGTGGAGAGAATGGTATGGGTATCTTCGACGCGATGAACACCTCGGTGAGCGGTCTGTCCGCTCAGTCATTCGCGCTGCAGAACATTTCCGGTAACATCGCGAACGCGTCGACCGTCGGCTACAAGGGCATCGGCACCAGCTTCGAGGACCTGATCCCCAACGCCACCAACCCGACCCGGCAGAATGCCGGCGGCGTGACCGCCTTCGCCAAAGCGACCATCACCACCCAGGGCACCGTCTCGACGTCCTCGGTCGCCACCAACATGGCGATCAATGGCGACGGCTTCTTCAACGTCCAGAAGGCCTCGTCGGTGGTCGACAACGTGCCGGTCTTCACCGGCGTCACCAACTACACCCGCCGCGGCGACTTCCAGCTCAATGCCAACGGCAACCTGATCAACGGCGCCGGCTACTACCTGATGGGCGTGGCGGTCGACCCGAAGACCGGCAACGCCACAGGCAACGTGCCGACCGTGCTGCAGTTCGCCAACAATTTCGTGCCGGCGCAGGCGACCACCGCGATCCAATATGCTGCCAACCTGCCGACGCAGCCGAAGACCGGCGCCAGCGGCAACGCGGCCACGGGCACGCTGGTCGCGGCCGGCGGCCTCAACTCGGCCGACCTCTCCAACGTGCCACTGCCGGTCGGCACCAATTTCTACGCCGACTCCACCGTCACCGGCGGCACCGCCGTCAACAAGAATGCGGCGAACATCACCACATCGACCTTGCTGTCGGGCGCGGCGGCGACCGACTCGATCACGACCAACTTCACCGCCGGCGACACCATCACTCTGACCGGCAGTGCTGGCGACGTCGTCACCTTCACCTTCGTCGCCTCCGGCGCTTCGGGCACCCAGATCAATGTCGGCGATTCCGTCGGCACGCTGCTGGCGAAGATCGCCGCGGTGACCGGCGTGCAGCCGACCATCACCGCCGGCAAGATCACGCTGCATTCCGGCAGCGGCGAGAATTGGAGCCTGAGCAGCGCCTCGGCCGGCTTCACCGCGCTCGGCTTCACATCGCCGGTGGCGCTGAACCGCACGGCGAGCGCCGGCACCGGCATCGTGATCGGCAACGACCTTACCAATTTCAACAACGAGACGATCTCGGGCGGCGCGGTCACCGCCTACAACTCCGCGGGTACGCCCGTGAACGTGCAGCTGCGCTGGGGCAAGGTCGACAGCTCGACGCTCGGCACCGGCCACAAGGATATCTGGAACCTGTTCTATCAGACCAATTCGAGCGCGACCGGCTCGACGGTGGCCTGGCAGAATGTCGGTACCAATTTCACCTTCGCCTCCGACGGTTCGCTGACCTCGCCCACAACGTCGTCGATCTCGATCCCCAACATCGTGGTCGACGGTACCACGCTCGGCACCGTCAGCCTCAACATCTCCTCCGGCGCGCTGACGCAATATGCCAGCACGATCGGCTCGGCGACCATCAACAACATCACGCAAAACGGCTTCGCCGCCGGCCAGTTGCAGTCGGTCGCCGTCAACAACAGCGGCATCGTCACCGGCACCTTCTCCAACGGCCAGACCATCAACCTCGCCCAGGTGACGCTGTCGCACTTCAACGGCACCAACTATCTGAAGGCGCTCGACGGCGGCGCCTATGAGGCGACCGACCAGTCCGGCCAAGCCATCATCGGCGCGTCCGGCAAGATCTCGGGCGGCTCGCTGGAAGGGTCGAATACGGACATCGCCGACGAGTTCACCAAGCTGATCGTGACCCAGCAGGCCTATTCGGCCAACACCAAGGTGATCACGACGGCCAATTCGATGGTGCAGGATCTTCTGAACGTGCTGCGCTGATCGCGCTGAGACGTGGCAGTTGAATTGACATAAGGCAAACGAACATGGGTTTGAGTTCAGCCCTCTCGACCGCGATGTCCGGCCTGCGCTCGACGCAGGCGGCGCTGTCGATCATCTCGTCGAACGTCGCCAACGCGAACACGCCTGGCTACGTCGCGCAGAACCCGAACCAGATCGAGGTCGCCAGCGGCGGCTTCGGCTCGACGGTGATGACGACCGGCGTCAACCGTCAGCTCGATTTGTTCGTCCAGAACCAGCTCCGCACCGAGACCTCGGGCGGGGCCTATGCCGATCAGATCGCCAACATTCTGAAGCAGCTGCAGAGCGTGTATGGCACGCCCGGCGGCAGCGGCACGTTGGAGACGTCGCTCAACAACTTCACGACGGCGCTGCAGTCGCTGTCGAATAATCCGAGCAACCAGTCGGCGCAATCGGTGGCCCTGTCCGCCGCGCAAGGCCTGGCGCAGCAGCTCAATGCGACCACCAAGGGCATCCAGACCCTGCGCAGCAATGTCGAGCAGGACATCGGTAACTCGGTGACGCAGGCCAATGCGGCAATCTCCCAGATCGCCACGCTCAACACCCAGCTGCAGGGCCTCAACACCTCCGATCCGCTGTCGGCGACGCTGCAGGACCAGCGCGACAACGCCATCAATACGCTGTCGAAATATGTCGACATCCGCGTCGTGTCGGACGGCAGCAACGGCGTCAGCGTGTTCACCAATTCGGGCGTCCAGCTGGTCGGGGCGGGCCTCAGCTCGCAATTCACCTTCTCCTCGCCGGGCACGCTCGACGCCACGTCGCAGTACAACAGCAATCCGACCAAGAGCGGCGTCGGGCAGCTCAACATCAAGCTTTCAAACGGCGTCTCGCTCGACGTCGTGTCCAACAATCTCCTGAACTCCGGCCAGATCGCGGCCGATCTCAAGCTGCGCGACCAGACCCTGGTGCAGGCGCAGACCCAGGTCGACCAGCTCGCAGCCACCATGGCCTCGGCGCTGTCCGACAAGACCACGGCCGGCACGGCGGTCGCTGGTCCTCCGGCCGGCTTCGACGTCTCGACCACGGGGCTGCTCGCGGGCAACACCATCAATCTGTCCTACACGGATTCGAGCAACGTTCAGCGCCAGGTCAAGATCGTCAATGTCAACGATCCCGCGGCGCTGCCGCTGCAGAATGCCACCAATGCCAATCCCAGCTATGTCGGCGTCGATTTCTCGCTCGGCATGGCCTCGGTGGTGTCGCAGCTGAACAGTGCGCTCGGCAGCGCGCATCTGCAGTTCTCGAACCCGTCGGGAACCACGCTGCGCATCACCGATGACGGCACCAGCCAGGCGACCGTCAAATCTGCCTCGGCGACCACCACGGTGCAGACGCTCGCCAGCGGCAGCGCGCAGCTGCCGGTGTTTACCGATGGCGGGGCGCTCTACACCGGCGCGATCACCGCGTCCGGCTCGCAGATGACCGGACTGGCCGGGCGGCTCAACGTCAATCCGGCGCTGCTCAACGACCCGACCAAGCTGTCGACCTATTCGACCTCGCCGCAGACCGCGGCCGGGGATTCGACGCGGCCCGATTTCCTGTTCGCACAGCTGACCTCCGCCACCTTCACCTATTCGCCCAAGACCGGCCTCGGCTCGGCCGCCCAGCCGTTCCAGGGCACGGTGTCCGGCTATCTGCAACAGGTCGTCAGCCAGCAGGGCAGTGCGTCGACGCTCGCGACCCAGCTCAGCCAGGGGCAGAGCGTGGTCGTCAGCACGCTGAAGGAGAAGTTCAACTCGACGGCCGGGGTCAACATGGACAGCGAAATGTCCAACCTCATCCAGGTCCAGAACACCTACTCGGCCAACGCCCATATCATGTCGGTCGTGCAAAGCATGATGCAGAGCCTGCTCCAGGCCTATCAGTAAGGCGCGTGTAAGATGTCGATCAGCAGTATCAACTACGGAAGTTCTCTGCTCGGCTTGTCCGTGCGGAACATCACGAGCCAGCTCGCGGACCTTTCGACGCAGCTGTCGAGCGGCACCAAGGCGAACAACTATGCCGGCATGGGGCCTGACGAGGGCTTTGCGATCGCGGCGCGGGCGCAGCTGTCGAACATCTCGGCGTTCTCGCTGACCATGACGCATGTCAACACGGTCATCGGCGCGGTCAACACCTCGCTGCAGTCGTTGTCCAAGATCGGCGGCCAGGTGCAGAGCGGGGCTTCGGCCACGCCGCAGAACCTGACCAGCAGCGGACAGACCACCGGGCAGCAGACTGCATCGTCGAACCTGTCGGCCATCGTCGGCATCCTCAATACGCAGGTCGGCGACCGCTTCATCTTCTCCGGCAGCGCCACCGACCGGCCGGCGCTGGCTTCGGCCGACGACATTCTGAACGGCACCAATACCCAGGCCGGCCTGAAGCAGGTGATCGCGGAACGGCGGCAGGCCGATCTCGGGCTGAACGGTCTCGGCCGCCTCAACCTGTCGGCATCCGCCACCATGCCGATCACTCTGTCGGAAGATGTCGCGGGCTCGCCCTTTGGCTTCAAGCTCAGTTCGGTGACCTCGTCGCTGACCAATGCCACCGTGACCGGCCCCTCCGGCTCGCCGGCCGGCATCTCCGTCGATCTCACCGCCGGCAATCCCAATGCCGGCGACCAGATCAGCTTCACCTTCAAGCTCCCGGATGGAACGTCCGAGTCGATCAAGCTGACGGCCTCGACCACGACGCCCGCGCCGGCCAATACATTCGCGATCGGCGCGACGCCGGCGGCGACCTCGGCCAATCTGAACGCGGCGCTGAACACGGCGCTGTCGACCCTCGCGGGCACCTCGCTGGTCGCAGCCTCCGCGGTGACGGCCGGCGACAACTTCTTCAATACGGCAAGCTCTGTGTCGGGCACCGCCGTCAACAACAAGGCCGCGACGCCGGCGCCGATCACCGGCGCCACGCTGCTGTCCGGTGCGGCCAGCACCGACTCGATCGCCACCAATTACACCGCCGGTGATACCATCACCGTCAACGGTCAGACGCTCACCTTCGTCGCCTCGGGGGCGAACGGCAACAACCAGATCAACGTTACCGACAGCGTGCAGACGCTGCTGTCGAAGATCGATGCGCTCAGCGGCACCTCCAAGCCTTCGACGGTGAGCGGCGGCGTCATCACCCTGCGCACCGACGATGCCGCGAGCTTCTCTGTCTCCAGCTCCAATGCGGGTGCCTTCGCCGCGCTGGGGTTCTCAGGCACCGTGACGGCGGCGACACCGCCGCTGCGCGTCTCCGGCTCGCCGCTGGGATCGGCGACTAGCCTCGTCAACGGTTCCGCCACCACGGTCAACTGGTACACCGGCAATAGCGGACCAGGCACGGCGCGGTCGAGCTCGACCATCCGCATCGACACCGCGCAGAGCATTCAGTTCGGCGCCCAGGCCAATGAACTCGCCATCCGCAATCTCGTGCAGCAGACCGCGGTCTACGCCGCGGTGAACACGCCGCCGGCCGCCACCAATGCCGGCCCGCAGATCGCCGCGCTCAGCCAGCGGATCGCGGCCAACCTGACGCCGCAACTCGGCCAGCAGTCGATCTCGGACATCCAGACCGACTTCGCCAACGCCCAAACCACGATGAAGGATGCCACCGCGCGCCAGACCCAGGCGAAAGCGGCGATGCAGAGCCTGGTCGACCAGACCGAGGGCATTTCCCAGAACGAGGTCGCGAGCCAGATCCTGCAGCTGCAGACCAACCTCCAGGCGTCCTACCAGACGACCGCGATGCTGGCGCAGCTGTCGCTGGTGAAGTTCCTGTAAAATAGCGGGAGGCGTCGGTTAGGCTTTCGTTAACCACGTCTCTTTAGCTTTTATTCAGATCCGGGGCGGGAGCCTCTTCATCTGGAGGCTGACGTGAGCGACGTGACCGACGAGCGGATTCATTTGGTGATCGCGACCCCGTGCTTCGGCGGCCAGGTGTCGAGCATCTATGCGAGCTCGTTGTTCGCCCTGCAGCGGGAGCTGCGAACCACGTCGAATGTCGACCTCACCGTTCACATGCGCGACGGCGACGCGTTGATCACGCGGGCCAGGGCCAATCTGGTTACGCTGTTTCTCAACGATCCGACTGCCACGCATCTGCTGTTCGTCGATGCCGACATCGGCTTCACGCCCCGGCAGGTGTTCCGGCTGATCGAGTCCGGCGGCGACATGGTTGCCGGTGTCTATCCGATCAAGAAGGTCAACTGGACCAAGGCGCGTCGGGCCATCAGCGACAACCGCATGGACGTGCCGGCGGCGGCGCTCGATTACGTTCTCGAGATCGACAATCCGGATCACGTCGCGGTGGTCAATGGTTTCACCCGGGTGCGATACGCCGGCACCGGCTTCCTGATGATCCGCCGCCGCGCGATCGAGGCGATGATCGCCCATCCGGCCTATGCGCCGCTGCGGTTCTTGCGCGAGCATTCGCAGGATGCGCTGGCCGGCAGCCCCAACCGTTTCGCACTGTTCGAATGCATGATCGAGCCGGAGACCGGCACCTATCTCAGCGAGGATTTCGCGTTCTGCAGGCGCTGGACAGATCTCGGCGGCGAGATCTGGGCCGATCTCGACAGCCGGCTCGATCACGTCGGCCCAGCCGTATTCCATGGCAATGTCGCCTCGCAATTCGCGTCGGCAGTGGCGGTTCCGACTGCCGCTGCAGTCGATGCGGCCTGATGATCGCGCGATGAATTCGGCTGCGACCCGGTCGGAAATCAGGGACTCGTCGGGGGCCGATCGGCCGCCGCAGCGCGCCGGGGGTGGGCTGCGCGACCTGTTCGCCTTGCTCGGCGATCTTCTGATCGATGGCGGCGACACCCGCCTTGCCTTGGACCGGCCCTGGGGCCGCAGCGCCTATGGCTGCGGGCCGGCCCCCATGCCCGACCTGCTGTGCTTTTCCTCGAGCACGGCCTCGCCGATTTCCGAGTGCGCTTATGCTCATGTGGAGCGCGCACGCGAGCAGCTGATGCATGCGGCGATCTCGATCGGCCTGGAGGCGGCGCTCGACCGGCGCACCGAGGAGATGCGCTGCGAGTTGCGGCAGCATCTCGCTCTGCCCGATGATGTCGACATCGTCTTCTCGCCATCCGGAACGGATTCGCAGCTGCACGCACTGGCGCTGACGCGGGCATTGCTCGGTGATGCCGTGACCAGCGTGATCGTGGCGTCCGACCAGACCGGCAGCGGGACGGCGGCCAGCATGCGCGGCAGCCATTTCAGCACGCGGACGGCGAATGGCGTGGCTGTGACCAGGGAGGCGCCGATCGAGGGCCTGTCCGGTGAGGCCGTGCCGCTGCCGCTGTTGGACGGCGGCACGCTGCAGCCGCGCAGCGACATCGACGCGGCGGTGCTCGGCGCCGTCGATGCCCTGGTTCGCGATGGACGCCACGTGCTGCTGCAGGTGATGGACGCCTCGAAGCTCGGCTGGCAGGCGCCGGGGCGTGAATGCCTCGAGGAGGTGGCGCAGCGCTGGCCCGGCCGCGTTCAGGTCGTGGTCGATGCGTGCCAGATGCGGCTTGGCGGGTCGCGGCTGCGCGACCATCTCGCGCGCGGCCATCTGGTGCTGATCTCGGGCTCCAAATTCTTCGGCGGTCCGGCCTTCAGCGGAGCGCTGCTGGTGCCGCGCGCCGTGTCGTCGGCGTTGCGCGACGGCGGTCCGGTGGCGTCCGGCGTGTTCGACTACGTCAATCGTTCTGACTGGCCGGTGAACTGGACCGATCTGCGGGCGCGCTCGGTGCCGCGCGCCAATATCGGTCAATGGCTGCGCTGGGAGGCGGCCCTCGAGGAGATAGCGGCCTTTCACCGTGTGCCCGTCGCGTTTCGCCGCATGGCGATCAGGCAGCTCGGCGAGGCGATCGACAGCCTGCTGGTGCTGTCACCCGTGCTGCGCCCGATCGCGCGCCGCGAGCTGGCTGCGGACGACGACAATGGTGAGTTCGGCTTTGCCACCATCTTCCCGTTCGCGCTGCAGCGCCACGGGCAACTGCTCGGCGTCGGCGAAACTCAGGCCGTCTATCGCGCGCTGCAGTTGGATTTGAGCAGCCGCTTCAGCGGGCGCCTGGCCGGTGTCGCGGCCCGTCAATGTCTCGTCGGCCAGCCGGTCCGCATCGAACGTCCCTGCGAAGCGCCGATCGCCGCGCTGCGGCTGTGCATCGGCGCCCGCCAGGTGACCGAGGCGTGGTGTGACGACATCACCGGCTGCCGCATCAATCTCGAAGCCGAGATCGACCATATCGTCGACGTCGTCGCCAAAACAGAGCTGCTCGTGTCGGATGTGAGCAGCCAGGATCTCAGGGATATCTGCAATGCCAATTGATTTGCTCGCGCTCGCAGACTCGGCATGCGCAGGGTGTGCCGACCGGATCGGCATGGCCAAGATCGCCAAGGCCGCGTTCGACGGCCAGGATCTCGCGCCGCAATGGACCGCATTGCTGGCCAAGCTGCTCGGCGGCACCGCCGCGCCGGGGGAGGGGCTCGACCTCGCGCTGATGGCTCAGCTGCGCGGCGACAAGGCGTCCGGACTGGCGATCCAGCACGACGTGCTGCAATCGCATCAGCTCTATCGCGTGGCGGGCGGCAGTGCGCAGCCGCGGCTGCGCGTGCTGGCGCTCGCGGCCGCCACCGACATGGGCAGCAACACGCCGATCGAGTTCCTGCTCGAAGACAGCGACATCGAGTTGATGCTGCTCTACATCGTCCCGGGTGCGGAGCTGCCGTCGCCGCTGCCGGCCCACGACGTCGCCATCGTCATCGCCTCGGATTCGGACGATTGCCAGCATACGCTGCGCGAAATCGACGCCGTCGCGGCGCGCTGGCCGCGCCCGCTGCTCAATCCGCCGCAGCGCATCTGGCATCTCGATCGCGACAAGCTGCATGCGCTGCTCGAAGGCATCGAGGGTCTCTCGATCCCGGCCACCATTCCGGTCAGCCGCGAGCGGCTGAACGAGGTCGCGGAGGAGCGCGAGCCGATCGAGGACGTCGCTGCCGCGCTCGGCTTTCCGATTATCGTCCGGCCGCGCGGCTCGCATGCCGGCGTCGGCCTGGAGAAGGTCGATGAGCCGATCGAGCTCTCGCTTTATCTCGACGAGCGCGAGGAGCAGGAGTTCTTCGTGTCGCGCTTCATCGATTATGCGAGCGAGGACGGCCTGTTCCGCAAATATCGCGTCGTCTTCGTCGATGGCGTGGCTTACGCCTGCCACATGGCGATCGCGCGGCGCTGGGACATCTGGTACCTCAACGCCGGCATGGCCGCCAGCGAGGCCAAGCGCCTCGAAGAGGCGGCGTTCATGCAGACGTTCGACATCGGCTTCGGCCGCCGTCACCGCTCCGTGCTCGCGGCCATCGCCGAGCGCATCGGCCTCGATTATTTCATCATCGATTGCGCAGAGACCAAGGACGGGTCGCTGCTGGTGTTCGAGGCCGACAACACGGCGGTGGTCCACAACATGGATCCGCCGGACGTCTTTCCCTACAAGCCGCCGCAGATGCAGAAGATCTTCGCGGCGTTCGCCGCCATGATCGCCAAGCGCGCCGCTGCGGCGGCCGAGCGCGCCGCGTGAGCACCGCCGCGCGCATCGATCATCTGTCGCGGCCGGCGGCGACGCTGGATCCGCAGGACTGGGACGAGCTGCGTGCGCAGGGGCATCGCATGCTCGACGACATGATTGATTACGTCGCCGGCATCCGCGACCGCCCGGTCTGGCAGCCGATGTCCGAGGCGACACGGGGGCGCTTTCGCAGCGAGCTGCCGCGCGCTCCGACCGATCTCGCCGACGTCTATCGCGACTTCAACGAGTTCGTTGTTCCCCACGCCACCGGCAACGTCCATCCCGGCTTCATGGGCTGGGTGCATGGCGGCGGCACGGTGGTCGGCATGCTTGCGGAGATGCTGGCGGCCGGATTGAACGCCAATCTGGGCGGTCGCGACCATGCGCCGATCGAGATCGAGCGGCAGGTCGTCGATTGGACGCGGCAGCTGTTCGGCTTTCCACCAGGCGCCAGCGGACTTTTCGTGACAGGGACCTCGATGGCCAATCTGATGGCCGTGCTGGTGGCGCGGCGCGCGGCGCTCGGTGCCGCGGTCCGGCAACAAGGGCTTGGCGAGCCCGGCAGGAGGCTGCGCGCCTACACGTCGACCGCCGCGCATGGATGCATCGCCAAGGCGCTGGACATTGCCGGCCTCGGCAGCGATGCGCTCGGTTGCATCCGGACCGACGCCGCGCACCGCATCGACATTTCGGCGCTCCGGACCGCGATCGCGCAGGACCGCAACGCCGGGCTGCATCCGTTTCTCGTGGTCGCTTCGGCGGGCACGGTGGACATCGGCGCCATCGATGATCTGGCGGCCGTGGCCGAGTTCTGCCGCGGCGAGGGCCTGTGGTTTCACGTCGACGGCGCCTTCGGTGCGCTCGCGATGCTGTCGGCCGAGCTCGCACCGAAGCTTGCCGGGATCGAGCAGGCGGATTCCATCGCGCTCGATTTTCATAAATGGGGGCAGGTGCCCTACGACGCCGGATTCCTGCTCGTGCGTGATGGCGAACGGCATCGGGAGACGTTCGCGTCGCCGGCGGCCTATCTGCGGCGCGAAACGCGCGGTCTCGCGGCGGGCGCCGAATGGCCGTGTGATCTCGGGCCGGATCTGTCGCGGGGGTTCCGGGCGTTGAAGACCTGGTTCACGCTGCGGACCTTCGGGGGCGATGCGCTCGGCACGATGATCGCGAACAGCTGTGCGCTTGCACGCGAGCTCGAGGCGCTCGTCCTGGCCGAGTCCGAGCTGGAGCTGCTTGCGCCGGTCAATCTCAACATCGTCTGCTTCCGCTACCGCGCCGACGATGCTGACTTGATCAATCGAGAGATCGTCGCCGACATCCACGAATCCGGCATTGCCGCACCGTCGACGACCACGCTGGACGGACGGCTCGCAATTCGTGCGGCGATCGTGAATCATCGGACGCAGCGCGCCGACATTGCGAGGCTGGTCGCTGCGGTGCTGAGCTTCGGACGGCAGCGCGCCGCCGGCCTCACGCCGCTGTTGCAGATCGAGTCGCCGCCGCTGGCCTTGTGATCGCGTCGCGCATCGCACCGTGAAAGGCGCTTGGTGCGGGAGCGCTCGGAACCTCTTCAAAGGTGGTTTACGGGACGTGAAGAACCGGCCTGTTTGGTAAATCCGTGAGCCTTTTCAACGGGCCTCCGTGGCCGGCGCGGATGCGCCTGACCGCACTAACTACCTGTCTGTGGAATTGAAACGGAAAGTCGCTGCAACCGCTTCAGCGTTTGTTAGCCACTGCCGTTCACCGTGACGCCCGTCGCCAAGGTCGACACATTCGGCCCGCAACGACGCTCGATCTCGAAGGGATCGGGTCATTTGCTTCACACCAGAAGGGTATGAAAATGTCAGGTATCGTTCTCTCGGCGTCGGTGCGCCAGAACCTGCTGTCGCTCCAGTCGACGGCGCAGCTTCTCGCCACCACCCAGAACAATCTCTCCACGGGCAAGAAGGTCAACTCGGCACTCGACAATCCGACCAACTTCTTTACCGCCCAGGGCCTCGATAACCGCGCTTCCGACATCTCCAATCTGCTCGATGGCATCGGCAATGGCGTGCAGGTTCTGCAGTCTGCCAACACCGGCATCACCTCGCTGCAGAAGCTCGTCGACAGCGCCAAGTCGATCGCCAACCAGGTGCTGCAGAGCGCGGTCGGCTATTCCACGAAGTCGAACGTGACCTCGGCTGCGCTGACCGGCGCGACCACCACCAGCCTGATTGGCGCCGGCTCGACCGCCGTCACCGGCTCCGTCGTGCTGAACGACAACGCCTCGAGCGCGGTGGCGATCACCGGCTCGACCAAGCTGTCGGGTACGCCGAGCACCTCGTCGAACGACCTGGCCTCCAGCATCACCACCGGCGACACGCTGGTCGTGAACGGCACCACCTTCACCTTTATCGCCGGCACGTCCTCGTCCGGCACCAATATCGGCGTCGGTGACAGCGTTACGAACCTGCTGTCGACCATCCAGAGCGCGACCGGCGTGACCTCCTCGATCACGGCTGGCGCGATCACGCTGACGCCGCCGGCGGCAGGCCTGACATTGTCCGGTACGTCGCTGGCCAAGCTCGGTCTCAGCGCGGTCGGCAATTCGCTGTCCGGGCAGACGCTGACAATCGCCGCCACAGGAGGTGGCACGGCGACCAGTGTCACGTTCGGTCTGGGAACAGGGCAGGTCAACTCGTTGAACGACCTCAATGCGAAGCTTGCGGCCAACAACCTGCAGGCATCGTTCGACACGGCCACCAGCAAGATCACGATCTCGACCACGAACGATGCGGCCTCGGCGACGATCGGTGCGATCGGTGGTACGGCGGCGGCGTCCAGCCAGTCCTTCAACGGTCTGACGGCGGCGGCTCCGGTGGCTGATGCGACCGCGCAGTCGCAGCGGTCGAGCCTGGTCGCGCAGTACAACAACGTGCTGGCGCAGATCAACACGACCGCAGCTGATGCCTCGTTCAACGGTGTCAACCTGCTCAACGGCGACACGCTGAAGCTCACCTTCAACGAGAACGGCAAGTCCACGCTGTCGATCACCGGCGTGACCTTCAACACCGGCGGCCTGGGTCTGTCGACCCTGACCGCAGGCACCGACTTCCTCGACAACAACTCGGCGAACAAGGTGATCAAGGTGCTCAACACCGCGAGCTCCACGCTCCGGGACGAGGCGTCGACCTTGGGTTCGAACCTGTCGGTGGTGCAGATCCGTCAGGACTTCAACAAGAACCTGATCAACGTGCTGCAGACCGGCTCGTCGAACCTGACCTTGGCCGACACCAACGAGGAAGCGGCCAACAGCCAGGCGCTGTCGACCCGCCAGTCGATCGCGGTGTCCGCGCTGTCGCTCGCCAACCAGTCGCAGGCGAGCGTGCTGCAGCTGCTGCGCTGAGGCACGGTCGCATCATCTCAAAATCGAAAGCGGCGGGGAAAACCCCGCCGCTTTTTTCATGCGCTCGCCGTCGAGGAGAGGGCCGGTTCCGTCGCGGGGCCGCGCCCTTGCGATTGGGAAGAGAGGCGGCTCAGGCCGCCGAGCTTACAGGCTTGTTCTGCGCCTCGGCTTCGGCCTGCTGTTCGGCTTCGGCCTGTTCGATCAGCTTCTTCTCGTAGGCGACGAGCTTCTTGGCCTCCTTCAGCGCCTGATAGAGGTCGCCGTTGAGGATATGGCCGTTGATGGCCTCGATGATCGGCCACGCGCTCGGCACCGTCGTGATGATGTCGCGCAGCAGATTGAAATAGGTGCCGTGATTGGTGTCCGTTCCGGGAGAGATGTACATCAGCTGGACCGCCAGATAGACGAGCTTGGCCGGCGTATCGGCGGTCTCGGGCGTCAGAATATCCTTCTCGCGCAGGATCGGAATGTTGTCGCCATCGATCAGGAGCCGCGCGCGCTGGTCGGTGTTGGTGATCACGCAGGAGCCGATGATGATGCGTTCATGCGGCTTCAGTTCGACTTTCAAGGCCATTCTCGTTCTCCGTTGCCGCGATCGGTGCGGCGCCGAACCTGCTTCCTCGAGGCCGGCGGCCATGCGGCGGCCGGTGCAGAATGTGCGAAGAGCCTGCGGCGCGATCAGTCGGCGCGCAGCAATCCTTTCCGAACATGGTTAATGATCGGTAAACATCAGCATTTGCCGCGAAAAATCGCTGATTTTTGAGACGATTGGTTGCGTGCTGCCGACTTGGCGGGGCTTCGCACCCGCACCCGGAACGGTCTGCGCGAGGGCAGGGTTTCACCTTTTGTTAGCTACCCCTGTTTACCTTAACGGACGTCGCCCGGTCGCGCAGACGATCGCGGGCGTCGCCTTGATCCTGAAGGGATCGGGCAGTTTGTTTCACACCAGAAGGGTATGAAAATGTCAGGTATTGTTCTCTCGGCGTCGGTGCGCCAGAATCTGCTCTCGCTCCAGTCGACGGCTCAGCTCCTCGCCACCACCCAGAACAACCTCGCCACGGGCAAGAAGGTCAACTCGGCACTCGATAATCCGACCAACTTCTTCACCGCCCAGGGCCTCGACAACCGCGCTTCCGACATCTCCAATCTGCTCGATGGCATCGGCAACGGCGTGCAGGTTCTGCAGGCCGCCAACACCGGCATCACCTCGCTGCAGAAGCTCGTCGACAGCGCCAAGTCGATTGCCAACCAGGTGCTGCAGAGCTCGGTCGGCTACTCCACCAAGTCGAACGTGACCTCGGCAGCGCTGGCCGGTGCGACCGCCTCGAGCCTGATTGGCGCCAGCACCACCGCCGTCACCGGTTCCGTCGTGCTGAACGACAACACTTCGAGCGCGGTGGCGATCACCGGCACGACCAAGCTGTCGGGTACGCCGGGCACCTCGTCGAACGACCTGGCCTCCAGCATCACCACCGGCGACACGCTGGTTGTGAACGGCACCACCTTCACCTTTATCGCCGGCACGTCCTCGTCCGGCACGAATATCGGCGTCGGTGACACCGTTACGAACCTGCTGTCGACCATCCAGAGCGCGACCGGCGTGACCTCGTCGATCACGGCGGGCGCGATCACGCTGACGCCGCCGGCGGCAGGCCTGACATTGTCCGGTACGTCGCTGGCCAAGCTCGGTCTCAGTGCGGTCGGCAATTCGCTGTCCGGGCAGACGCTGACAATCGCCGCCACAGGAGGTGGCACGGCGACCAGCATCACGTTCGGATTGGGAACGGGACAGGTCAACTCGCTGAACGACCTCAACACGAAGCTTGCGGCCAACAACCTGCAGGCCTCGTTCGACACGTCGTCCGGCAAGATCTCGATCACCACGACCAATGATGCGGCTTCGGCGACGATCGGTGCGATCGGTGGTACGGCGGCGGCGTCCAGCCAGTCCTTCAACGGTCTGACGGCGGCGGCTCCGGTGGCCGATGCGACTGCACAGTCGCAGCGGTCGAGCCTGGTCGCGCAGTACAACAACGTGCTGCAGCAGATCAACACCACGGCAGCCGACGCCTCGTTCAACGGCGTCAACCTGCTCAACGGTGACACGCTGAAGCTCACCTTCAACGAGACCGGCAAGTCCTCGTTGTCGATCACCGGTGTGACCTTCAACATCGCAGGTCTCGGCCTGTCGAACCTGACTGCGGGCACCGACTTCCTCGACAACAACTCGGCGAACAAGGTGCTGAACGTGCTCAACACGGCCAGCTCCACGCTGCGGTCGGAGGCGTCGACCCTGGGTTCGAACCTGTCGGTCGTGCAGATCCGTCAGGACTTCAACAAGAACCTGATCAACGTGCTGCAGACCGGCTCGTCGAACCTGACTCTGGCCGACACCAACGAGGAAGCGGCCAATAGCCAGGCGCTGTCGACCCGCCAGTCGATCGCGGTGTCCGCGCTGTCGCTCGCCAACCAGTCGCAGGCGAGCGTGCTGCAGCTGCTGCGCTGAGGCACGGCCGCATCATCGAAAAATCAAAGGCGGCGGGGGAGACCCCGCCGCTTTTTTGCGCCTGATCCGGGGCGCTGGCCCGTATCAATACTGGTTCGACGACGAAGCGCGGGCAGCAGGGAGAATGGTAACCATTCATTAAGCAACAAATTTAAAGCGCCATTAACCATGTTTTAAAAGTGGGTGGATTAGAACCTCCTGGTGAATAACTAGGAAGGTTTCACACACATGTCCGGTATTGTTCTTTCGGCTTCGGTTCGCCAAAACCTGCTGGCCTTGCAAAATACGGCATCGCTGCTGGCCACGACACAAAACAACCTGGCCACCGGCAACAAGGTCAACACTGCGCTCGACAATCCCACCGAATTTTTCACTGCGCAATCACTCAACAATCGTGCGAGCGACATCGCGAACCTGCTCGATAGCATCGGCAACGGTGTGCAGGTTCTGCAAGCCGCGAATACCGGCCTGACCTCGCTCCAGAAGCTGGTCGACAGCGCCAAGTCGATCGCGAGCCAGGTCCTCCAGGCCCCCACGGGCTACACCACAAAGTCGAGCATCACGTCAGCTGTCATCCCCGGGGCGACGGCCAACAACCTGCTCGGCAGCTCGTCGAACAATTTCGTGACCGGCAGCACGGTCAACAATGACAATCTGAGCTCCGCCGTCGCGATCACCGGTTCGACGCGACTGTCCGGTACCCCGAGCTCGACCTCGAACGACCTGGCCTCCAGCATCACGACCGGCGACACCCTCGTGGTCAACGGCGTGGTGTTCACCTTCGTCGCCGGGTCCGTGTCGGCCGGCACCAATATCGGCGTCGGCGACACCGTCAGCAACCTTCTGGCCGCCATCGACTCGGTGACCGGCGCGACGGCCACCCCCTCCAGCGTCACCGGCGGCAAGATCGCGCTGGCGACAGGCACAGCGCAGGATCTGACGGTCTCGGGCACGGCCCTGGCCAAGCTCGGATTGACGGCCGCAACGACGACACGCAATGCACCGGCATTGTCAGGACAGACACTGACAATAGCCTCGACAGGAGGCGGTGTCGCGACGAACATCACCTTCGGCACCGGTGCGTCGCAGATATCGACCCTGGCGCAGCTCAACACCGCGCTTGCCTCGAACAATCTGCAGGCCAGCCTGAGCACAACCGGTCAGCTCACGATCCTGACGACCAACGAGGCGGCCTCGTCGACGATCGGCGCGGTCGCCGGTTCGTCGACCGCTTCCAGCATGGCCTTCAACGGCGTGACTGCATCGACCCCGGTGGCCGACACCAACTCGCAGACCACGCGAGCCGGCTTGATCGCGCAGTACAACAACGTGCTCGCGCAGATCAATACGACCGCGCAGGACGCTTCGTTCAACGGCATCAACCTGCTCAACGGCGATACGTTGAAACTGGTCTTCAACGAGACCGGCCGCTCGACACTGAACATCACCGGCGTGACGTTCAACAGCACCGGCCTCGGCCTGTCGGCGCTGGTGGTCGGCACCGACTTCCTCGACAGCAATTCGGCCAACAAGGTCCTGAGTACCTTGAACAGCGCTTCGACCGCGATCCGCTCGGAAGCGTCGTCGCTCGGTTCGAACCTCTCGATCGTGCAGATCCGTCAGGACTTCAACAAGAACCTGATCAACGTGCTGCAGACCGGCTCGTCGAATCTGACCTTGGCCGACACCAACGAGGAAGCGGCCAANTCTGACCTTGGCCGACACCAACGAGGAAGCGGCCAACAGCCAGGCGCTGTCGACCCGCCAATCGATCGCGGTGTCCGCGCTGGCGCTGGCCAATCAGTCGCAGGCGAGCGTGCTGCAGCTGCTGCGCTGATCGTCTCGATCTCCTTCTTCGAAGCGGCGGGCATGGCCCGCCGCTTTTGCTTTGTCTGTGACGCTGATGCGGCTGGCGCGGCGCAGACGCGAGCGCGCGAGCGGCGCAATATGCGACGAAATTCGCGTGGCTGAAGGCGGTCAGGCCGCGCTGCACGGCGTCCTGTTCGTGAGATTTTGTCTCATGGCGTTCGCAACAAATTAAGACGTCCAGCAGGGCCGGCGATTCCGCGGTGTCCCGCAACGGTTGGATGTGAAATGCGCTAACAGCTGCTAACCATATTTTAAAGGCAGCCAACGTACAAAACCTGAGCAGTTTGGTCGTGTCCCCGCGTCAGTCCGGAGTATTTGATGTCATATGCCGCTCAAGCCTATGCACGCACGTCGCAGACGACGGCATCACCACGGGAGATCGAAGCTCAGGCATTGTTGAAGGCGGCGCGGCAGCTGCAGGACGTGCAGGCCAATTGGAATGGTCCTGACCGCAACATGTACAAGGCACTGCTGTTCAATCGTCGTCTCTGGACGATCTTCATGAGCGCAGTGGAGATGAACGATAATCCGAATTCGATCGAGATTCGTCAGAACATCGCCAATATCGGCGTGTTCGTCATGAAGCAGACGATCGAAATGCAGATGGATCCCGACCCGGCGAAGCTGAAATCGCTGATCGACATCAACTGCCATATCGCCGCAGGCCTGTCCGGACGCAGCTGATCGATCGGGAGCGGGCAGAGGAGAGGCATAGCCATGGCTGATATCACCGGCATCCTGTCCGCATCCTACAAATCCAGCGTGCTCAATACCGCGCATGGCAGCGGCAAATATGTCGCGGTCGATCCGAGCCTGTATCAAGGCAGCTGGAGCGGTAAATACGCCAACGGCAAGTCGTTCACGGTGTCGGTCTCCAATGTCGACGGCTTCCGCGCCAAGGTTCGCTATCAGAGCGAGGGCGTGAGCAAATATCAGGAAGTTCTGATCAAGGACAACGCGTTCAGGGTCGGCGATACCAAGTTCACCTTGACGGCCAAAGGCAAGGCCCAGATCAAGAACGTGGTGACGGACGCAGCCTCCGGCCAGACCTATCTCGACACCGCCTACGCCACCCAGAGCAATTGATCCGGCCGGCATTGCAGCCGTGCCAGAACGCAGACGCCGCCCGTTGGGGCGGCGTTTTTGTTGCGGTGGGCGATGACCAATGCGGCTCAGGCGGTTCGGTCGGTGGGCATCACCCGCGGCAGATCTTCCTTCTGCAAGTCCTTCTGCATGTCCAGCGTGTTGAAGTAGGCGCGGCGTCGCAGAACGGCCTCGTCGGGATATTGGGCCACGACTTGATCGGTCTTGCGGTTGACGACCTGGAACACCAGCGCGGCAGCGGCACGATCATAATAGGCCTGGTGCGACACCGAGAGGTCGTTGGCAACGTTGGTCGGCACGTCGTTGCGCACAGGAGTGCTGCCCTCGGCCGCGGTCACGGTCTGGCTCGGAGGAAGATCCGTCGGAACAGCGTTCACCACCGCCTGGCTCGACGGTTGGAGTATCGGAGCAGGTGAAGGCGCTCCTACCGGTCTCACGCTGAAGTCGGAACTCATGGCAGCCTCCTCATGGCCATCGAGTCAATTCCCAACCCATCCCGAGTGCAACTATGCACGTGACCAATCAACGTTATGTTAGGAAATAGAATGAACGTCGCGTTGCGACACCTGCCGGGCTTTTAAGCTTATCCGACCATTCAACGGCAACAGCCGCGCGGCCTTGGCGGCGGCGCGGCTGTTGAACGTCGAAGCCGGAAGGGCGTAGCAGGGATCAGAGCGTCCGGCTCACCGCGAGCGGAGTGAGGTGCCGCGCACCGGGTGCAGCGCGCCGGCCACCGGCCGTATAGGTGTTGGGGACGTTGCGCCGCTGGATCTCCGCGTTGACGCCGCGAACGATCTTTTCGGAGATCGCGTGCGCGGTGGCCAGCACGGTCAGGTTCACCTGGAGCATCGCGCGGAAGGTATCGTGGTGGCGGTGCAGGGTTCCCAGCAGCTCGGGCGTCGTCTGCTTCATGAAGGGTTGGCTGGCCTTCAGACGGCCCACCGTGGTGACGTAGTGACGCGAGAGCTCGGTCTTTCTCGGACCGAACGCCATGCCCTCACGCAGCTTGCCGGCGCGGACCAGCTCGGTCTCCTGCTCGATCACGGTGAGCAGTTCGCTCATCACGCCGATCATCTCGTCGGCGAGCGCGCGCGCCTCGGCCGCGCTGGCGGCAGCAGCATAGGTGGTTGGCTTCGCCTGGCCCGGTGCGGTCATCTCGTAACTCCTGTCGGCGCGAGTCGGCACGGACTCCCGCGATGTGAACGCCTACGTCTACGCTTTGCCATTGTCGGCGCCCGAACCGCTGCTCTTGGCCTGCTGCAGGATCAGGGTGCGGAAGACGTCGTTGGAAAGGCCGACGCCGCCGGCTTTGGCGAAGTTCTTCGAATATTGCTCCATCAGCATCGAACGCCAGACGCCGGTGCTGGGGGTGTCGCCGAACGGGCCGTCACCCTTCACGCCGCTGGTCATCTGCGCGAACATCGAGTTGAGGAACATGGCCTCGAAATCGGTCGCGGTCGCCTTGGCTTTGGCCTGCGCTTTTGGCGATACTTTGGTCAGGGCGTCGGCGAGATCGAGATCGGCATGCGGCTTGGTCATGGCCGCGGGGCTCGGCATGCTCAGCGGAACGCGACCGCCGTAGGAATCGACGAAGGAGGTGGCCATTACATCACCTCGATGTCGGCTTCGATGGCGCCGGCCGCCTTGATCGCCTGCAGGATGCTGATCAGGTCGCGCGGTCCGATGCCGAGACCATTGAGGCCGTCGACCAATTGCTGCAGCGACACGCCATCCTTGACGACCGCGAACTTCTTGCCGTCCTCGGTGACGCCGACGCTGGTGCGCGGGGTGACCACGGTGCGGCCCTGCGACAACGGGTTGGGCTGGCTGACCTGCGGGCTCTCGGAGATCGTGACGGTCAGATTGCCCTGCGCCACGGCGACGGTGGCGACGCGGACGTCACGGCCCATCACGATGATGCCGGAGCGTTCGTCGATGACGATCTTGGCGGCCAGATCGGGATCGACCTGCAATTGCTCGATCTCGGTCAGGAAGGCGACGACGTTGCCTTTGAATTCCGGCGGAATGCTCAGCTGCACCGTCGACGGATCGATCGGCTCGGCGGTCTTGACGCCGAGAAAATCGTTGATGGCGGCGGCGATGCGCTTGGCGGTGGTGAAGTCGGCATTGCGCAGCGCCAGTCGCACGTTCGGTAGCCGGTTCAGCGCGAACTCGATCTCGCGCTCGATGATGGCACCGTTGGCGATGCGCCCGACCGTCGGCACGCCGCGCACGATCTTGGCGGCCTCGCCCTCGGCCTGGAAACCTGAGATCGCGAGCGAGCCCTGCGCCACGGCATAGACATTGCCGTCGGCGCCGAGCAGCGGCGTCACGAGCAGGGTGCCGCCCTGCAGATTCTTGGCGTCGCCGAGCGCCGACACGGTGACGTCCATGCGCGTGCCCTGGGTGGCGAATGGCGGCAGGTTGCCGGTCACCATGACCGCCGCGACGTTGCCGGTGCGGATGGTGGCGCCGCGGATGTTGACGCCCATGCGTTCGAGCATCGCCTGCAGCGACTGCTTGGTGAATGGAATGTTGTTCAGCGTATCGCCTGTGCCGTTGAGGCCGACCACCAGGCCGTAGCCGATCAACTGGTTCTGGCGCACGCCTTCGATATTGGCGAGATCCTTGATCCGCGAGGTCGCATGCGCGGACATGGCAGAAGATGCCAACGCCACAATAGCGGCGCAGGCGACCTGAAACAGGCGCGTAGTACGGACGCGGCGCATCCTATGCTCCCCTCGAGCTCTTCAAGAGATCAATTGGCCACTCCCATGACCGCATGATCGGAGTTAACTATGCGAGGGGCGTGCCAGGCGGATGCTCCTGGCTAACTCATTGAAAGAGTGTGAAATCAATCGCGGGCTTTGTCGCGATCCAGGGTTACTCCGGGGGAACGAAGCTGCCGCCCCGGCAGAATTTGCCGGGCCGTTTACGCCGCATTAACCACGGCGCAGCCAATCTCCGTGCCGACACGCAAAGCTTGCGGGGAGCCATCGATGCGCATCTACGGTCCGAACGGCACGACGCTGGGCACGTCCACGAGCTCCACGCGTAAGACCTCGTCGGGCGGGTTCAAGCTGCCGGATGCCGGCACGACGCAGGAGACGCGCGCAACGCTGGCGCCGAAGCAGACCGCGAATATCGACGCGCTGCTGGCGCTGCAAGGGATCGAGGAGGATCCGGCGGAGCGGCGCAAGCGCTCGGTCCAGCGCGGCAAGCGCGCGCTCGACGTGCTCGACGATCTCAAGCTCGCGCTGTTGTCCGGCAAGCTCGACACGCGGATGGCGCTGCGGCTGCGCGACGCCGCGACCGACCTCAAGCAATCCTCGGGCGATCCGCGGCTCGACACCATCCTCTCCGAGATCGAGCTGCGCGTCGAGGTTGAACTCGCCAAGGCCGGGCAGGGCTGAGGTCGAGACGCGCTTACGCCGCCTTCGAGGTCTGCTGCGCGTCATAGCGCCGTTGTGCGGCGCTGACGTCCTTCAGATGCCGCTCCGCCCAGTCGCGCAATGGATCGACCGCGGCGGCCAAGGTCAGACCGAGCGGCGTGATCGAATATTCCACCGTCACCGGCACCGTCGCGATCGCGCGCCGCCGCACCAGCCCGTCGCGCTCCAGGCTCTTCAGCACCTGCGACAGCATCTTCTGCGAAATGCCTTCGATTGTTCGGCGCAACTGGTTGAAGCGCAAGGGTTGGTTGCGAAGCAGGATCAGGATCAGCACCGCCCATTTGTCGCCGACCCGATCGAGGATCTGGCGGGTCGGGCAGTCGGCCGAATAGACGTTCGCGGCTCTCATCGGTTACTCCGGCGTGACCAGGTGATCTTGAAGTGCGCTCTTAACACCAGCAGTCGTTCAGCTATCTAGTTCCTATCGGAAACCGGGGACGCCCGTCCAGGGCTCCGCTCCGAGCGAACCAGACCGAACCTAAGGAGTTGCAAGATGAAGATCGCCGTCGCCGGCGCGTCCGGCCGTGCCGGATCCCGCATCACTGCCGAGCTCGCCGGCCGTGGCCATCAGGTCACGGGCATCGCCCGAAATCCCGACAAGATCCTGGCGCACCCCAATGTCACGGCAGTCAAGGGCGACGCCAATGACCGCGCCGAGCTGGCGCGGCTCTGGGCGGGCCACGACGTCGCGATCAGCTCGATCCATTTCTCGGCCAGCGATGCGGAGACCCTGATCGGCGCGGCAAAGGACTCCGGCGTATCGCGTTACCTCGTGGTCGGCGGCGCCGGCTCGCTCGAGGTCGCGCCGGGCGTGCGGCTGGTGACGACGCCAGGCTTTCCGGCGGCCTACAAGGCCGAGGCCGAGAAGGGCGCGGCGTTCCTTGACCGTCTCCGACAGGAGAAAGAGCTCGACTGGACCTTCCTGTCGCCGTCCGCAATGATCGATTTCGGCAGCCGGACCGGCAAGTTCCGCCTCGGAACGGACCAGCTGCTGGTCGATGCCGAGGGCAAGAGCTTCATCTCGTTCGAGGACTTTGCCGTGGCCATGGCCGACGAAATCGAGCGTCCGGCGCACCGGCGGGCCCGTTTCACGGTCGGTTATTGAGGTTGTCCCACAGCCCCCGCCGGCAGGCCGCGAATTTGCCTGTGCAACGGCGGGGTGCCCGTCTCGATGGAAATATTGTCTGTCACATGAGGCCGCTATATAACGCGGCCGCGAACGGGCGTATTCCGTCCGCCGGTGCCGAGACCGGCGCCAGCACGTACAGATGGGCTGACCTTGGAAAAGTTGAAGAACTACAAACCTTCCGAAAAAGAGCCTTTCATGAACGAACGCCAGCGCGAGTATTTTCGCGCCAAGCTGCTGGCATGGAAGGAGGAGATCCTGCGCGAATCGAAGCTCACCCTGCAGGCTCTGCAGGAGGAGAACGTGAACCATCCCGACCTCGCCGATCGTGCGTCGTCGGAGACGGACCGGGCGATCGAGCTTCGCGCCCGTGATCGCCAGCGCAAGCTGATCTCCAAGATCGACGCTGCGCTTCAGCGCATCGAAGACAATACCTATGGCTATTGCGAGGAAACCGGCGAGCCGATTTCGCTCAAGCGGCTCGAAGCCCGGCCCATCGCAACGCTGTCGGTCGAGGCGCAGGAGCGCCACGAGAAGCGCGAAAAGGTCTATCGCGACGAGTAAGTCGCGAGGCCGGTGAGAGCAAGCGGGGATTGCGGCCGCCCGCCGGGTGCGGTCGTATCGCTGCGCTCTGGGTCTGACGGTATTTTCGTGGGCTGAATCGAGCGCAGTCCCGCAGGGGGCGTCCCCGCCGTTCCCCTTGGTTCAGCCTTTCCCCACGTTGCAAGGAACCTTTCGGCTATTCCCGAGTTGGTGGCAGTTCCATCTGGGAACACGCCGCGGGGGATCATGCGCGAGCCGGAAATGCCAAGGCGCTTGCTCGGGCGCTTACTACCGATGCTGCAGCGTTCCTATGGCGGGATGAGCATCAAGGGACGGCTGCTGTTGCTGGCGGGCATTCTGTTCCTGCCCTGCGTCGGCCTGATTGCCTATGTCATCGCCTCGCTGGCGCAGTCGGCGGACGATTCGATCCGGCGCGGCCTTTCTTATGCAGCCCAGACGATCTCCGGCGCCGTCGATGCCGAGTTGCGCCGCTATATCGCGCTGGCGGAGGTGCTTGCAAAGTCGCCCGAGCTCAGCGCAGCGGATCTCACCGACTTCGAGGCGGAGGCGCGCCGCGTCGGTGCCGTCAGCGGGGACGGCTGGATCATCGTTTCGGATGTGGATGGCCACCTCCTGCTCAACACGGTGTCCGCGCCGGGCAAGCCGCTCGGAGAGCGCACGCCGGAGGGCCGCCGCTCCCAGGACCGCGCCTTTCGATCGGGACGGCCATCGATCTCGGACATCTTCACGGGGCCGAACTCCGGCGCGTGGGTCGCAACCGTCGATATTCCCGTCTTCAAGGACGGCAAGCCGTTCCGTTGCCTGTCGATCGCCATGCCCGAGTCGAATTATACCCGGCTGCTGGCCCAGCAGCAGCTGCCGGCCGATTGGCTGGTCGGCATCATGGACGAAAGCGGCCGCTACATCACCCGTATCCCGAAGAACGCCACGAGCACGGGCCAGCTCGCATCGGCCGGCTGGCGGGCGCATGCGTCGGTCGACGGCATCGCGGAGTTTACCTCGATCGAGGGGGATCGCGTCATCAATGCCAATGCGCACCCGCAGCTGAGCGGCTGGACGGTCGGAGTCGGCATCAAGCGGGGCGCGTTCACGCAGGCGATCTCATCGACCGTCAAGACCGCCACGATTGCGGCAACGACCATTTGCGGGCTCGCGCTGCTGCTCGCGGCCGCGATCGCCGCCAGCATCGCCAGGCCGCTCGGCAGCATCGCGGTCAGGAACTCCATTCCCGGCGAGGCTGCGGCGTCCGATCCACCAGAGGTGCGGGCGCTGAACGCACGCCTTGCCGCAGCCGAGCGGGCACAGGCGGAGAGCGCGCGCATCCTTCAGGAGAACTTCAGGATGCTGGCCAAGGCCAGGGACGATGCATCGCGCAGCGCAGAGCAGCTTCGGCTTGCAGCCAAATATGGCCGGCTCGGGACGTTCATCTGGGACGGCAAGTCCAACACCAGCCATTGGTCTGCGGAGATCGAGGAGCTCTACGGTGTGGCTCCGGGGACCTTCCCCGGCACCTATGACGACTGGCTGGCGCTCGTGCACCCCGAAGACCGGGACCGCGCCGACCGGGATAATCGGAAGGCCCTGATCAGCGGCGAGCTCGATTCGGAATGGCGGGTGCCGCTGCCGGACGGTTCGGTGCGCTGGATCGAGGCGCGCGCCCGCATGCTGTCCGGGGAGGGCAGCAGCGATCTGCAGATGATCGGCGTCAATATCGATGTGACCGCGGCGAAGGAGGCCGACCGGAGGCGCGAGCTGCTGGTTCACGAGCTGGCGCACCGCGTCAAGAACAGCCTCGCCGTGGTCCAGTCGCTGGCGCATCAATTGCTGCCGCGCCAGGACGTCAAGGTCCGCGATTTCATCTCGCGCCTGCATGCGCTGGCCACGGTGCACACCAGCCTCGCCGAGAACGACTGGCAGGGCGCCGATCTCGCGGCGCTGATCCAAAGCCAGGTCGCGCCCTTCGCCAGCACGCCCGATCAGCTCGTGATCCACGGTCCGACCATCCTGGTCCCCGTCGAGCTGACGACCCAGCTGGCGCTGGTCGTTCATGAGATGGCCTGCAACGCCAGCAAATATGGCGCGCTCTCCACCCCGGACGGCCACGTCAACGTCAGTTGGTCGCTCGGTGCCGACGTTCTGCACGTCCGCTGGCAGGAAAGCGGCGGCCCGCCGGCACGTGAACCGCCGGTGGTCGGCTTCGGCAGCCGGTTGCTGACGCGCACCGTCAGACATCTGCAGCGCAGCTTTGGCGAGACCGGGCTGACCTGCCAGTTCGACATGCCCTGGCTGGAAACGCTCGGCCAAGGCCCGGCCGCGGCCGTTGGTGAGGCGACCTGACGGCCCGCGCAGCTGTGGATGGTGGGTGACGGCTCTGACATGGAGGCGCCATCGCGTTCTGTCACAACATGGAGCTCGCAGGAGGACAGGTGAGGGGCGGGCGCAATGAGCGAGGTTCTGGTTACCGGCGGCTCCGGCTTCATCGGGACGCATGTGATCCTGCAGCTTCTGGCCGCCGGCCATCGCGTCCGGGCCACCTTGCGCACGCCCGCTCGGCAGAGCGAGGTGCTGGCGATGCTTCAGCGCGGCGGGGCGACGGACAGCGGCCCGCTGTCGTTCTACGCGGCCGACCTCACGCGTGATGATGGCTGGGCCGAGGCCGCAACCGGCTGCGATTACGTGCTTCACATCGCCTCGCCGCTGCCGGCCCATGTGCCGAAAGACGAAAACGAGCTGATCGTGCCGGCGCGCGAGGGCACCTTGCGGGTGCTGCGAGCCGCGCGCGATGCCGGCGTGAAGCGGGCGGTCGTGACCTCGTCCTTCGCCGCGATCGGCTACGGGCACGTGAGGCGCAGCCATCCGTTCGACGAGACCGATTGGAGCGAGCTCGATGGTCCGGCCGTGCAACCCTATCCGAAGTCGAAGACCTTGGCGGAGCGCGCCGCCTGGCACTTCGTTGCGCAGGAAGGTGGCGGCCTGGAGCTGGCGACGGTCAACCCGGTGGCGGTGCTCGGTCCGGTGCTGGGGCCGGACGTCTCGACCTCGATCGCCATGGTGCAGGCGCTCCTCGCCGGGCGGATCCCGGCCGTGCCCCGCATCAGCTTCGGCCTGGTCGACGTCCGCGACGTCGCCGATCTGCATCTGCGGGCGATGACGGCGCCGGCCGCCAAGGGCGAGCGCTTCCTGGCCATCGCCGGCCCCCCGATGTCACTGCGTGAGATCGCCGAGCTCCTGCGGGTGCGGCTGGGGGCGTCAGGGCGACGGGCGCCGCGCTACGAATTGCCAGACTGGCTGGCGCGCGCGCTGGCCCTGGCAGTCCCGCAATTGCGCGCCGTGTTGCCGCTCGTGGGGCGCTATTGCGAGACCAGCGCCGACAAGGCGAAGCGTCTGCTGGGGTGGAGCCCGCGGTCCAACGAGGAAGCGATCCTGGCCACCGCGGAGAGCTTGATCGGGCAGCTGGCGCGATGACCTGCGTTGCGACGCCGGTTGCGCCGTCGGGCTGCGTCTTCAGGCTGCAGATGAAGCTGAGACGGGATTCGAAATCTCGTTTATAAACAATCTCTTCACCATAAATCCTGCAGCGCCGGTTGGAGCTGTCGGCAAGCGGAGTTGAACGTCCATGGAAGCTGATGCCGCGGCTGCCGCAGCTGCAATGATCGCCCGCGCCAGGGCCGCATTGACACCGCTCGGAGCCTTGCCGCCTGAGCTTCAGCCTGAAGATGAAGCCGCAGGCTATGCCGTGCAGCGCGCTTTGCATGAGCAGGTTGCGGTCCGCCAGGGCGCCCGCGTCGGTTACAAGATCGGCTGCACCAGCAAGGTGATGCAGGACTATCTGCAGATCCCGCACCCATGTGCCGGCGGCGTGTTTGCCACCGGGGTCCATAGCAGCGGCGTGAGCCTGCCGACGACCGGCTACGTCCGGGTCGGTGTCGAATGCGAGATCGCGACGCGGCTCGCGCGGAACCTGCCGCCCGAGGCGGCGCCGTTCACGGCGGAGCGCGTTGCGGCCGCCGTCGGCGCCTGTCACCCGGCCATCGAGGTCGTGGACGATCGCTACGTCAGATGGGAAACGTTGGGGGCACCGACCCTGATCGCGGATGATTTCTTCGCCGCCGGCTGCGTGCTCGGCGCCGCGGTTGCACACTCCGCTCTGCCGGATCTGCTCACCGTGAGGGGACGCGCCATGATCAATGATGAAGTGGCGGGCGAGGGCACCGGAGCGGATGTGCTGGGCCATCCCTTCCATGCGCTCGCTTGGCTCGCCAACCATCTTGCCGCGACCGGGCAGGGGCTGAAGGCCGGCGAACTGGTGCTGACCGGGAGCCTGGTGAAGACGGTCTGGCTGAAGGCTGGCGACCGGGTGCGCATGGAGCTGGACGGGCTCGGTGTGGTCGAGGCCGCCTTCGTGTGAAGGGGACGTCGCAAGCCGGCGTCCGCTCGGCAGCGCCTTCGATCAGTGATGCGCGCAAACGAACACGGCCTCCGGCAGGGGAGCTACCGGAGGCCGCGTATACATTGCCCGCTGCGCCTAGGTTCGCGTTGGACAATGTGGGAGCTCGTGCTCAGGAGAAGGGCGGCGGCTGCGGGAGATGATCCGTGTCGCGCTCGGCCGTTCCTTGCCTGACCCTCCCGCAGGGGGAGGGATTTTCATGCGGGTCCTTCGTTGTTGTCCCGGCGACCGACCGCGGATCGGATCAGCTCGGCGGTGTCTTCATGCGACCGGGCGTGGTGCATCCGCCCGGTCGTCCGCTCATGATCTCTGCCTCAGAACGGCAGCAGGATGTCCATCACCTGCTGGCCGTAGCGCGGCTGCTGCACGTCCGTGATCTGGCCGCGGCCGCCATAGGAGATGCGCGCCTGGGCAATCTTGGTGGAGTCGATCGTGTTGTCGCTCTGGATGTCTTCCGGGCGCACGATGCCGGCCACGATCAGCTCGCGGATCTCGTAATTGACCCGGATCTCCTGCTTGCCTTCGACGACCAGATTGCCGTTCGGCAGCACCTGGGTCACGACTGCGGCGACGCTGGTGGTCAGCGATTCCGAGCGCTGGATGGTGCCCTTGCCGTCGGAGGACGAGGTGCCGTCGGCGGTCAGGATGCGGCCGGGCAGAATGTTCTTGCCGGTGGCGCCGAGCGTCTTCGAGCCGACGAAATCGGTGATCCCCGAGTCTTCTTTGTTGGTGCGGCTGCGCTGCGTTTCGTTGGCGATGTTGGCCTTGTCGGAGATGCTCACCGTGACCGTCAGGAGGTCGCCGACCTGGCGGGCGCGCTGGTCCTTGAAGAAGGCCCGCGAGCCGTTGCGCCACAGCGAGTTCGGCGCGTAGGACACCACCTCCGGCTTCGGCATCGGCATCTGCACCGGCTTGTAGCCCGGCTGTGTCGTCGGATTGTCGATCTCGGTCAGCTTCGGCCGCTCGCCGATCTGCGAGATGCGGTCGATCGAGGAGCAGCCGCCGGCGAAGCTCAGCACCGCGAAGGACACCGAGACCAGCGCGACCCGCCGCAAGCCGGAAGAGTTGTGCGCAACAAACTTGAACATGGACATGGAAGTTACTCGGCTTTCGGGGTGGCGGAGGCAGGAAGGCGGCTGGCGACGGCGACGGGCGCCGGCATCACGGCTTCCGACGTCTGCGCGGGCTTCGCGACGGCGATGTCGACCGAGACCTGGCCGCGGCCGGTGACGCGGCCGGTCACCGTGCGCTTGGACTGCAGATTGAGAACGCTGACGACGTCGCCATCGGTGCCGGCTTCCAGCGCCTTGCCGCGGGTGGTGAGGTAGATGCCGGCGGTCTGGTAGATCAGGGTGACGGTCTGGTCGCGCTGCACCAGGTCGGGCTTGGCGAGGTCGGTCGTCTTCAGCGCCTGGCCGGCGCGGACCGCCCGGCGCATCTGCATGCCGACCGCGAGCTCGCGCGAGGCGGGCTCGCCGCCGGCGAGCTCGGCGCGGGGCCGCCGCTCGATCTGCAGGTCGGAGGAGCGGATCATCTCGTTGCGATCGACATTGCGGATCAGCACGACCGTCTCGACCGTCTCGACCGCGACGCCGGTGTAGCGCAGCTTGATCGGGGTCGCGCCGTTGCCATTGCCGAGCTCGAAATTGACGTCGAACCGGCCGCTGCGCGGATCGAAGCGCACGCTCGTGGGCGCCAGCGTGCCGCTGGCCGAGGCATCGAATTTCAGGTCCTGCACCGGCTGGTCGAAGCTGACGCTGAGGCTGGCCGCGTCGCCCAGTCCGTTGCGGTGCTCGAGCGCCTGGGCCACGGCGGCGCTGACCTCCTTGGCATCGATCGCACGGGCCAGCCGGCTGACCGCGACCTCCTTGATGTCGCGGACATCGACGCCGATGACCTGGTGATTGCGCAAGGCTGCGATGACCTGGGCCGTCGGCAGCAGGCCGGTGGTGCCGAGATCCGGGGCGCGATAGACGGCGATGTTGGCCGCTGCCCCGGCATTCTCGATCAGATCGCCGACGCGGACAATATCGCCGGTGACGTTGACGGTGGCGCGCAGGACGGGAGCCTTGATCTGCGTGTCGGCATCGCCGGCGAGCGCCGACATCGCAGTCGAGGCGAGCAGGGCGGCGGCGAGGACGAGCGAGTGGGCGGTTCGGGTCATCATGGCGATCTCCCTTCAGGCCTCAGCGGAACAGCGCGGTGGTGGACTGCATCATCTGGTCGGCGGCGGAGATGACCTTGGCGTTCATCTCGTAGGCGCGCTGGGCGGCGATCAGCTCGCTCATTTCGCTCACGACGTCGACATTGGCCTGTTCGAGGCTGCCCTGGGTGATGCTGCCGAGACCATCCTGGTTGGCGACGCCGTCCTGCGGCGCGCCGGAGGACGGCGTATCGGTGAACTGGTTGTTGCCGACCGGCTGCAGGCCGGCCTTGTTGATGAAGCGCGTCAGCTGGAGCTGGCCGACGATGTTCGAGGTCGTCGACCCCGGCAGCGTCACCGACACCTGACCCTGCGCATTGACCGTGATGCCCGACGCGTTCTGCGGGATGCTGATCGTCGGCTGCACCGGGTTGCCCTGGGCCGTGACGATGCGGCCCTGATTGTCCATCTGGAACGTGCCGTCGCGGGTGTATTGGAAGGTGCCGTCGGGCATCAGGATCTTGAAGAAGCCTTCGCCTGAGATCGCGAGGTCGAGGCTGTTGCCGGTCTGCGACAGCGTGCCTTGCGTCATCGAGCGCGGCGTGCCGACGGTCTTGACGCCGCCGCCGATGTCGATGCCGACGGGCAGGATCGTGCCCTGGTCGGAGGACTGCGCGCCGACGCGGCGCACATGGTCGTAGATCAGGTCCTGGAACGCCGCCGTCTGCTTCTTGAAGCCGGTGGTGCGGAGGTTGGCGATGTTGTTGGAGATCACCTGAACATTGAGTTCCTGTGCCGCCATTCCGGTTGCCGCGGTGTGAAGTGCCTGCATGTCACGTCTCCTTCAAATCTGTCGCGGTCAGGCCGGAACGTCGGCGAGTTTCTCGATCGCATTCTTGCGCATGTCGCTCTGGACCTGCAGCATGTTGGCGACCTGGGTGTAGCTGCGCATCACTTCGACCATCCTGCTCATCTCGCCGACCGCGCTCACGTTCGACTTTTCGATGTAGCCCTGCTGGACGGTCGACTTCGTATCCGGCTGCGGCGTCACGCCGCCGGCGGCGGAATAAAGGTTGTTGCCTTGCTTCTGCGCCTGTTGCGGGTCGGCGAAGCTGACGAGCTTCAGCTTGCCGCGGATCGAATCGGTGCGGTTGACGCCCTCGACCACCGTGACGGTGCCGTCGGGGGAAATGTTGATGTCGTGGTCGGTCGGCTGCAGCACGATCGGGCCGCCGGTGCCGAGCACGAGATCGCCCGCGGCGGTGACGAGCTGGCCGAGATTGTTCATGTGCAGATTGCCGTCGCGGGTGTAGCGCTCGCCGGCGGCGGTCTGCACCGTCAGGAAGCCGTTGCCCGAAATGGCGACGTCGAGCGCGTTGCCGGTGTGCTGGGCCGAGCCCTGCGAAAAGTCGCGATAGGTGCCGCGGTCCTGGACATAGGACACCTTGCGGCTCGCGCCCGGAAAATTGTCCTCGTGAGCCTTGGAGGAGAGATACTCCTCGAAGAGCTGCTGATCGGCCTTGAAGCCGTTGGTGTTCACGTTGGCGACGTTGTTGGCAACGACGTCGAGTTGTCGCTCCAGCACCATCTGCCGCGACAATCCGATGAGAAG
Source organism: Bradyrhizobium denitrificans (assembly GCF_013179005.1). Classification (NCBI taxonomy): domain Bacteria; kingdom Pseudomonadati; phylum Pseudomonadota; class Alphaproteobacteria; order Hyphomicrobiales; family Nitrobacteraceae; genus Bradyrhizobium; species Bradyrhizobium denitrificans. Next base: position 86,836 of record NZ_JABFDP010000033.1, read on the forward strand.
TGCATTCTCCACCGGTCGATCTCCCCTTTTAACGAATACCGCTTTCGGTGCCTCTCCCAAGGCGGCGTCCAGCGGGTCTTCCTGAACCGTTCAGCTCTCCCAAGCCGGCGGGTTCGAGAGGAGTACAGCGAATGTCGTGCCAACTCTGAAAATCGAGTATTTTCAATGGTTTGAATTTCTCACCGCGCCCGAAACACCCGGCAATAACGGCTTATCAACCATAATTGCCCGGCAAGATTTTCCCACCGCCTCAACAAAAGAAAGCTTCCGTTAACCATTGTTACCGTAGCGTTCCCTCAACGAAGCGCAGATGCGCTGGGAGCGTTGGTTTCGCGTCATTGTGCTTTCTGGCGGCATCGGTTCGACTTCCCGTGATTTTCCTTGGGGATCCCGAAGGCCATGGCTGAGAATGAAGGCGGAGCAGGCGAAGGCGAAGAACAAGCCGGCGCGCCGAAGAGCAAGCTCAAGCTGATCATCATGATCGTCGGTGTCCTGGCGCTGCTCGGCATCGGCGGTGCTGCGTATTTCTTCTTCTTCAGCCACAAGAACGACGAGCATCACGCCGAGGCGGCGCCGGCGCCGAAGCCGCCGGCCTTCGTCGAAGTGCCGGATCTCTTGGTCAACCTCGTCGGTAATCCCGGCGACCGCGTCCAATATCTAAAAGTGAAGATCGTGCTCGAGGTGAAGGAGGAGAAGCAGGTCGAGCATATCAAGCCGACGCTGCCGCGCGTCACCGACATCTTCCAGACCTATCTGCGCGAACTCCGCCCGAGCGATCTCAATGGCTCGGCGGGCCTGTTCCGGCTGAAGGAGGAGCTCACCAAGCGGGTCAACGTCGCGCTGGCGCCCAACCAGGTCAACGCGGTGTTGTTCAAGGAAATCGTGGTCCAGTAAGGCACGGAAGCGCAAGATCATGGCAGGCAACGATCCAGTCGACCAAGATGCGATAGCCGCGCAATGGGAAGCCTCGCTCGATTCGGAGGATCCCGCAGAGGCCGCGGAAGCCGCAGCAGCTAACGAGCTCACCGAATCGATGGCCCTGCAATGGGCCGCGATGGTCGAGGACGGCAGCCGCGATTTCGGCGCCACCAAGAACGGCGGCGAGCGGGTGCTGTCGCAGGAGGAGATCGACAACCTCCTCGGCTTCACCGCAGGCGAGGTCAATCTCGACGACCATTCCGGCATTCGGGCGATCATCGATTCGGCGATGGTCTCCTACGAGCGTCTGCCGATGCTCGAAATCGTCTTCGACCGCCTGGTGCGGCTGATGACGACGTCCTTGCGCAACTTCACCTCCGACAACGTCGAGGTCTCGCTCGACCGCATCACCTCGGTGCGCTTCGGCGACTACATGAACTCGATCCCGCTGCCGGCCGTGCTGTCGGTGTTCAAGGCGGAGGAGTGGGAGAATTTCGGGCTCGCGACCGTCGACTCGACCCTGATCTATTCGATCATCGACGTGCTGCTGGGCGGCCGCCGCGGCAATACCCAGCTGCGCGTCGAGGGCCGGCCCTACACCACGATCGAGACCAATCTGGTCAAGCGCCTGATCGAGGTGGTGCTGAGCGACGCCGAGCAGGCGTTCCGGCCGCTGTCGCCGGTGCGCTTCACGATCGACCGTCTGGAGACTAATCCGCGTTTCGCCGCGATCAGCCGGCCCGCCAATGCCGCGATCCTGGTGAAGCTGCGGATCGACATGGAGGATCGCGGCGGCAATATCGAACTCCTGCTGCCCTATGCGACGATCGAGCCGATCCGGCCGGTGCTGTTGCAGATGTTCATGGGCGAGAAGTTCGGCCGCGACCCGGTCTGGGAAGGCCATTTCGCCACCGAGATTGCCCAGGCCGAGGTCGCCGTCGACGCGGTGCTCTACGAGGCCGACGTGCCCCTGAAGCAATTGATGCGGCTCAAGGTCGGCGACACCCTGCCGCTCGACATCCGCCCGGATGCGCTGGTCGCGGTCCGTTGCGGCAGCACGATGCTGACGGAGGGACGCATGGGCCGGGTCGGCGACCGCGTCGCGATCCGTGTCACCAAGAATTTGCGCAAGCCCAATACTACACTCGCAATGTTTGAAGGCGCCGAAGGCCAGAACAAATTGATGGAGGCCCAATGAACCACTCGCTCGGATTGATCATCGAAAGCCTGGTGGCGGTCCTTCTGGTGCTGACCATCGGCTATTGCATGCTGCTGAACTCCAGACTCAAGCGGCTGAAGGCCGACGAACATTCGCTCAAGGCGGTCATCGCCGAGCTGATCACCGCGACCGAGATCGCCGAGCGGGCGATCGGCGGCCTCAAGCTTGCGGTACGCGACGTCAACGAGAATCTCGGCAACCAGCTCGCGGCCGCGACGCAGATGTCGGATCAACTGCGCAAGCAACTGGCCGAGAGCGACGGCGTCGTGCGCCGGCTGTCGCGCATCGCCAGCGCCGCGCGGCCGATCACCGCGCCTGAAGCCGCGTCGGAGCCTGCGCCCGCGCCGGTGCCGGCGATCACTGCCGAGCCGGTCCGCGTCTCCAGCGCCAAGGCGGTCGCCGCAGCGGCTCAGGCATTCTCTGAACGTCGAAGGACCGGTGGCCTCGCTGCATGAATGCGTTTCGTAACATCCGAGTCATTCCCGTCGTCCTGATTGCGGTGGCCTGCCTCGCGGTCCTGAAGGTGGCCGGCCTCGTGATCGATGGCGGCTACGTCTTCGAGTACAATCCGCAGGCGACCAAGCGGTCCTGGGCGCAGGAAAACCTGGGCTATCCGGGCCGCGAGGACAATGACCTCGTCACCGGCTCGACCCATGGCGAGCCGAAGGAGAAGAAGGAAGAGGCGCCGAAGCCGGCCGCCCCGGCGACCAAGCCGGACGGCGTCGTCATCAAGCCGGAAGAAAATCAGCAGCAGGTGTCGCCGGCAGAGAAGGCGATCCTCGAGCGGCTGCAGTCGCGCCGCCAGGAGCTCGACGCGCGCGCCCGCGAGATCGACATCCGCGAGAGCCTGTTGCGCGCCGCCGAGCAGCGCATCCAGTCCAAGACCGAGGAGATGAAGGCGATCGAGAGCCGGATTTCCGGTGCGCAGGCGGCGAAGACGGAGGCCGACAACGCCCGCTTCAAGAGCATCGTCACGATGTATGAGGGCATGAAGCCGAAAGACGCCGCCAAGGTGTTTGACAGGCTCGACATGTCGGTGCTGATCGAGATCGCGTCCCAGATCGCCCCGCGCAAGATGTCCGACATTCTCGGCCTGATGACGCCGGAGGCGGCCGAGCGGCTCACGGTGGAGCTGGCGCGCCGGGCGGGCGCGGACAAGCCCGACACCAGCGCCGAACTGCCGAAGATCGAAGGCAAGATCGTGCCGGTCAGGACCAATTGAACCGCATGTTTAATGCGCCCTTAAACGCCGGCTCCTAGACTTCCGGCGTGGCGGGGCAGGCGTATCCGTCGCGTTACGGATGACGAACTGGAAGCTTGTGACCATGGCGCGCATGACTCCCATCGGATTGCGGTCGCAGGTCCGCGCGCGCATGCGCGCCGGCATTGCGTTGGCGTCGGCCATCATCATCGGAATGCTGCTGTCGACGGTTGCGGCCGGCGCGGCGCCGGTGTCCGGCGAGGCGAGCCTGTCGGCCCAGAACGGCTATGCGCGCCTGGTGCTGAAATTCGCCGAGGATGTCGGCGCCGAGGTGACCACGGCCGGATCGATCCTGCTGATCAGGTTCGATCGGCCCGCCAATATCCCGATCGATCGCTGGACGGATGCGGCGCCGGACTACATCTCCTCGGCGCGTGGCGACCCGGACGGCTCGGCGTTGCGGCTGTCGCTGTCGCGCAAGGTGCGCGTCAACACCATGACCGCGGGCGAGCGCGTCTTCATCGACCTGTTGCCGGACAGCTGGACCGGCCCGCCGCCGCCGCTGCCGGCCGAGGTGGTGCGCGAGCTTGCCGAGCGCGCCCGCGCCGCCGAGCGTGCGCTGCGGCTGCAGCGCGCAGAGGCGGAATCCAAGAAGCGCCCGCCGATCCGGGTGCGCGCGCTGGTGCAGCCGACCTTCGTGCGCTTCGTGTTCGAGATCCCCGACGGGGTCGGCATCTCCTCGGTGCTCAACGACCAGAAGCTGTCGCTGTTCTTCACGGCGCCCCTGTCGTTCGATCTCGCCGACGCCAAGATCGTGGCGCCGCCGAACGTCGCCGCGATCAATCAGCGCATCGACGGCACCAGGACCGTGGTCGAGATCGGCATGATCGGCGAGGTCGACGTCCACGCCTTCCGCGACGAGAAGAACTACAATATCGACGTGGCCTATGTGCAGCCGGACAAGAAGGTGGCCGCGGTCTCCTCCGATACGCTGCCGGGCGCCAATGCGGCCGCCGCCGAGAAGCCCAATGGTGACAAGCCGAATGGCGAGAAGCCGAAGCAGGCCACCCTGCCGGAGATCGTGCCGCCGACCTCCGAGACGATCGCGAAAGAGATGAAGGCCGAGGCCAAGCCCGCGCCCGCCATGGCCACGCCAGCGACCGAGACCGCCGCCGCGCCGGCCATGGCCGAGAAGGCCGAGCCGGCCAGGCCCGAAGCTGCCAAATCCGAGCCGCCGCAGGCCGAAGCCGCCAGGGCCGAGCCGAAGCTTGAGGCTGCCAAGCCCGAGACGATGAAGTCCGAGACGACGAAGTCCGAGACGGCAAAGTCCGAGGCAGCGAAGCCCGACATCGCCAAGGCCGAACCCGCCAAGCCGGTCGAGAAGATGGCCGAGAAGCCCGTGGAGACGACCGCGAACGGGGCCGCCACGCTCGAAGCGCTGCGCGACAGCGACGGCCTGCGGCTTACCTTCGGCTTCGGCCAGGTCACGCCGGCGGCGTTGTTCCGCCGCGGCGACACGGTATGGATGGTGTTCGATTCGACCAAGCCCGTCGATGTCGAGCCGATCAAGGCCAAGGGCGGCGCCATCGTCGGCGAGGCCAACCGGATGCCGCTCGACAAGGGACAGGCGATCCGGATCAGGCTCAACCGGCCGCAGATGCATTCGCTGTCCAGCGACGATGGCGGCCGCAGCTGGACGCTGTCCTTTGCCGACAAGGGCCAGAGCAACCAGCAGCCGCTGATGGTGATGCGCAATGTCACCGATCCCGCGCTGGCCAATGTCATGGTGCCGCTCGCCAATCCCGGGGCAGGGTTGCTGCACCGGCTGACCGATCCCGATGCCGGTGACACGCTGCTGGTGGTGACCGCGCCACCGCCGATCCGCGGCTTCATCAAGCGCCAGGATTTCGTCGACCTGTCGCTGCTCGATTCCATTCACGGCATCGCGGTGCGCCCGAATTCGGAGGATGTCGCTGTCGAGATCGCGCCCGACAAGGTGATCCTTGGCCGTCCCGGCGGCCTGACTTTGTCCTCGATCGGCTTCTCGCCGGAGCGCGCGCCGACCGCCGTCCGGCCGATGTTCGACATCGACGAGTGGCAGCGTAACCAGAACCAGCCTTTCCTGGCGCGCCAGGACGCGCTGATCAAGGCCGCCGCCGATGCGGAGCCGGAGCGGCGCGCCCAGGCGCGGCTCGCGCTGGCGCGCTTCTACATGGCGCGGGCGATGTATCCAGAGGCGCGCGGCGTCACCAACCTGATGATCTCGGACGGTGATCCGCGCACCGACGAGACCGCGATGCTGATGATCCATGCGGTCGCCAGCATCCTGATGGGACGGCCCGATCAGGGCCTGAAGGATCTCGCGACGTCCTCGATCGGCAACAATTTCGACTCGCAGATGTGGAAGGGCCTCGCTTATGCGCGGCAGGGCAAGTTTGCCGACGCCCGCGAGAAGCTGAAGAATGTCGAGTTCGCCATCGCCTCGCTGCCGCTCGACCTGCAGCGCATCGTGATCGCGGATGCGATGAAGTCGGCGCTCGAGATCAAGGATTTCGCCGGTGCTGCCAAGCGGCGGGCCGAGCTCGACGTGACCGGCGTGTCGCCCGACATGAAGCCGGACGTGGCCGTGCTGCGCGGCCGGCTGGCCGAGGCCATGGCGCAGGAGAAGGATGCGCTCGACGAGTATCGCGCCGCGATCAATTCCAGCGACCGGATGGCCGCGGCCGAAGCCAAGCTCCTGGAGATCAAGCTGCTGCAGAAGCGCGGTGAGATCAAGCCGGCCGATGCGCTGAAGGAGCTGGAGACGCTGCAGGCGATCTGGCGCGGCGACGTGGTCGAGGTGCAGGCCTTGCAGATGATGTCGCAGCTCTATGAGGAGGCCGGCCGCTATGCCGACTCGCTCGAAGCCGCGCGCATGGCGACCCGCCTGATGCCGAATTCGGACATGGCGCGCCAGGCCCAGGACAATGCATCACGGCTGTTCTCGCAGCTGTTCCTCAGCGGCAAGGCCGATGACCTGCCGCCGGTCGACGCGCTCAGCATCTTCTACGGCTTTCGCGAGCTGACCCCGATCGGCCGGCGCGGCGACGAGATGATCCGCAAGCTGGCCGATCGCCTGGTCGGCATCGATCTGCTCGATCAGGCCGCCGAGCTGCTGCAGTACCAGGTCGATCGCCGTCTCGAAGGCGCGGCGCGGGCCCAGGTGGCGGCGCGCCTCGCCATGGTCTATCTGACCAATCGCAAGCCGGATCGCGCCATCGAGGCGCTGCGCACGACCCGCATTGCCGATCTCTCGGGCGAACTGCGCCAGCAGCGGCTGCTGCTGGAGGCACGCGCCAACAGCGACATCGGCCGTCATGATCTCGCCCTCGACATCATCACCAACGTGATCGGTCGCGAGGCGATCCGGCTGCGCTCCGACATCTACTGGGCGTCGCGGCGCTGGCGCGAGGCTTCCGAGCAGATCGAGCTCTATTACGGGGACCGCTGGCGCGATTTCCGCCCGCTCAATCCGGCCGAGCGCGGCGACATCCTGCGCGCCGTCGTCGGCTATGCGCTGGCTGACGACGCCATCGGCCTGGCTCGCTTCCGCGAGAAATATGCGCCGCTGATGACCGGCGAGGCCGACAAGCTCGCCTTCGACGTCGCCAGCAAGCCGGCGAGCGGATCCAGCGCCGAGTTCGCCCAGATCGCCAAGATGGCGGCGAGCGTCGATACGTTGGACGGCTTCCTGCGCGATATGAAGGCGCGCTTCCCCGACGCGACCGGCAAGTCGTCGCCGGAAGGCGGCAAGGATGCCGCCAAGGTCGAGCCGGAGACCACCGGGAGCCTGCCGCGCATCAAGGGCGTCAAGCAGGCGATCGTCGGCCGTTGAGGTCGACGCATGGCGCACGGGCGGGAGGACATGATCAGATGACCAAGCCGACCAAGACCGAAGCCGAGCTCATCGCGATGGCCAAGGAGGAGCTGAAGGCGCGGGTCGATTGTCCCGCCGGCATGGCGATCTCGGTGCTGCGCTGGGGCACCAAATGGGAGTTCCGCGCCAAGGCCGACCCGGGCACGGCGACGCTGCCGGGCTATCCCGAGAGCGTCGCGATGCTGGTGAAGATCGGCGATCAGCTGAGCAAGCAGTACGACGTCGCAGGCTGAGGCGAAGCAGCTGCTCGCAGCTGGGGCCGGGGGCCGCATGACCAGGGCGCGGGCGCCCCGGTGCGGTGGACCAGGCCAGGCATGGAGAGCTACTTCTTCGGCCGGATGGCGTCGGCCGTGGCCTGGATGAAGGCTTGGATCTTCACCACGTCCTCCTCCTTGAGCTTGTCGGTGAAGTCGGGCATGCCGCGCTCGCGGAACGGTCCGTTGAAGACGATGTCCTTCAGCTTGGTGATCTCTTCGGCCGGCACGTAGCCGAGATTGCGGATGTTGCCGCCCTTGTCCACGCCGGGCACGCCGTGGCAGGTGGCGCAGGCGGCGATGTAAAGCGCGGTGCCCTCGGGCACGTCCTTGGGATCATATTTCACGCCCTGCAGCAGTCCCTCGGTCTGGTACTTCACGAACTCCGGCAGCTTGGCCTTGGCGCCGACGGCAAAGGTGTAGACCGTGCCCGGAGTCCGCAGTTCGGTGGCGCGCTGCGCCAGCCCGTAGACACCGCCCCAGCCGACGGCGATCGAGACATATTGCACCCCGTCGATCATGTAGGTCGAGGGGGCCGCGACGACGCCGGTGCCGGTGGGCGTCTCCCACAGCATCTTGCCGTTCCGCGCATCATAGGCCACGAAGCGGCCATCGGCGGTGCCCTGGAAAACCAGATTGCCAGCCGTCGTCAACGTGCCGCCATTCCAAGGCGAGACGTGCTCAATGCGCCAGACTTCCTTCTGCTGCACCGGATCCCAGGCCAGTAGGCGTCCGAACGCCGGGGCCTTCGGCGGCGTCGCGTTCAGCATGAAGCCGAGATTCCACGCCGTGACCCCGCCGAACTTGCCCGGCGTCGGCGCATTGTTCACGAAGCTCTTCTCCGGTGTGAGGTTGACCGGAATGTTCTGCGCCGGGAGATACACCAGCCCCGTCTGCGGATTGAACGACATCGGGTGCCAGTTGTGGGCCCCGTAGGGGCCGGGAACGGAGTCGTAGGGATCATCGCCGCGCGCGGCGGGCACTTCGATCGGACGGCCATTGGCGTCATAGCCGGTGGCCCAGTTCACATCGACGAAGTTCTTGGCCGAGATGAACTTGCCATTGGTGCGGTCGATCACGAAGAAGAAGCCGTTCTTCGGCGCGTGCAGGATCACCTTGCGCGGGGTGCCGTCGATGGTGATGTCGGCGAGGATCATCGGCTGGGTCGAGGTGTAGTCCCAGTGATCGCCGGGCGTCTCCTGATAGTGCCAGACATATTTGCCGGTGTCGGCATTCAGCGCGACGATCGAGGCGAGGTAGAGATTGTCGCCGCCGGACGGGCTGCGGATCTTGCGATTCCACGGCGCGCCGTTGCCGGTGCCGAGATAGACCATATTGAGGTCGGGGTCGTAGGTGATCGTGTCCCACGGCGTGCCGCCGCCACCATTGATCCAATATTTGGTCGACGGATTCCAGGTCTTGGCGGCCGTCGCCATCGACTCGTCCTCGAACGGCTTCGATGGATCGCCGGGGATGGTGAACCAGCGCCATAGCTGATTGCCGGTTTCGGAGTCATAGGCGGTGATGTAGCCCCGCGCGCCATATTCCGCGCCGCCCTGGCCGATCACGACCTTGCCGTTGAAGGCGCGCGGCGCGCCGGTGATGGTGTAGGAATGCTCGTGGTCGATCAGCGTGTCCTTCTCCCAGACCTTCTGACCGGTCGCAGCATCGAGCGCGATCAGTCGGCCGTCATAGGCGCCGACGAACACTTTGCCCTTGTAGACCGCGACGCCGCGATTGACGACGTCGCAGCATCCTTTGTAGCCCAGCTCGCGTTTCACGCCGGGATCGAAGGTCCAGATCTTCTTGCCGGTGCGGGCATCGATCGCGTGGACGACGCTCCACGAGGCGGTTTGATACATGATGCCGTCGACGACGACCGGCGTGGCTTCGACGCCGCGCTCGGAGTCGAGATTGTAGCTCCACGCGAGCCCCAGATCCTTGACGTTGTCGGTGTTGATCTTGTCGAGCCTGCTGAAGCGCGTCTCGGCATAATCGAGGCCGATCGTCGGCCAGTCCTTCGATGTCGCGGTATTGGCCTTGATCATGGTGCTGTCGACGGCGGAGATCGCTGCCTTGATGCGATCGGCCGACAACTCCTCCGCAGTCGCGTGGTCTGCCGGCATCGTCACAGCGACACATAAGGCCGCTGCCGTGCTCCAGGCAGCATGAATCCAGGCCGGACGCGGGCACTTCGTCACTTCCATATCGTTCCTCCGTGGATCTCTCGCGGATCCTGCGATGATCGTAGAGGGCGATCAAAGTCTGCGTCAAGAACGACACGCCCGATGCAAGGCTGAAGTTGCGCGCTGAGACTATTTGTTGATCGTGTAGTTGCGGACATCGCGCGTCATGTCCGAGCCTCCCTGAATTGTTAGGATAAATTCCCGATCATGAGATGTAATAACTCCGCCGTTTTCGTCTCCAATTTCTGGCTTCACGATCGCCGTACGACCAGCTAGGTTCTGTACTCATAAATGGATTCCGTTAGCTGACGA
>NZ_JABFDP010000034.1:0-95880 GCF_013179005.1 Bradyrhizobium denitrificans
AACGAACTTCAAACTGGATTATGCCCAAGGGGCAAGGTCACGCGCAGCGGAGAATCCCGGATGACCGGCTCGGCAGATCTTCATTCGACTTGCACAAGGAAGGCGCCGCCTTCCACTCGCTGATGAATGCCTTCGCAACCGACGGCAATCACAGCCCCCTTATGTAAGGACAGATCAACGTTCACGATTCTTTATATCGCTATTGATCATCTGCACTCTGCGACCTTCAGGTGTGATCATCCCGGTTCTCGGGTCGATACAGACGCCGGGATCACAAATGGGTAACCTAGCGCCGTAGTTGTCGTACATCGCATCCTGCATTTGGTGCGGACCGTATTGTCCGCTCTCGTCGTAGGCGGGATCGTACTTTGAACCCGGCGATGGGGCTTTAGTTGATGCTGAACTAGAAGCAGGGCCCGCTCCGGACTCACCTCCACTTCCATCTCCACCTTGCTGACCTGTACGCCCTGCTTGTTGCTGCCCCTGTGCGGCTCCATTCGCGCCCGATTTGAGGGGCGAATAATCTCCGCTGAGAACCTTGTTCATTTGATCGACGTTGATTTGAACAGCGCCTGTTCCAGTCTGCACTGTATAGGTGCCGTCAATATTATTAGTCACCTTCATGGACTGACCATCTGGCCCTGTGATGACAGATTGCTCCAAGGGCATTTGAGGCGATCTCGGAAGTACATCCCCGCCATTCACGTCAGGCATCCGCGAATGGCCGGACCCGCCGCCGAAATCGGGCGCCACTGGTGTGGGACGAATAGGGTCACCTGCACGCCAGGTAAGGATGGGTCGTTCCTCGTAGGGCTCATAAAAGCCGCTAGCAGCTCCTTGGGCCCCCGCTGGCGTCGCAAGAGTCCGTGCCGATAAGCCACTTGTTGTCTGAGGAAGAGACGACGGGGCAACGTTCGGAACAGTAGCGGAAATGGAGCTACTTCCAACCGGCCAACCAGTTGCCGGGGGATAAATAGTCCGAAAACAACCTCCTGAAATGCATCCCGGTTTAGGATCGTAGACGTAGCGCGGTGTCTTCACGTCATTCAGGTACGCCGAGTCGACATAGACTTGGCCGACCTTACAGGTTGGGCATTGACCATTCACATCATATTTTGGGAAAGGCGAAACACTTGATCCGGTGGCATTCGCGGGCTGTGTTCCTGCTATCTGCTGGGCGGCGCCTGTGCCTTGTTGCGGGGCGACAGACGTTCCGCCGCTGGATGAAGAAGACTTAGGTGTGGTTCCGCAATTAGGGCTTTTGCAAGCTACAGCTTCATTAAATGCAGTCGCGCCGCCACTATTTCCCTCGACGACTGCTGCCGTTGCGGGCTTCATCCCATTGTTCGTCGATTGGGACGAGCCAGATGACGACTTTGCGGCTGAGCCTCCAGAACTCGACGACGCAGAGAGAGCGTTATGCGTGGTTGACGTCTTTGCTTGTGCCGACTCACTGTCGCTTTTGGCCACACCTACCTTCGCGGTCGCAGGGGTTGCAGCCGAGGCAGAGGGACTCACCGCCGACGAACCAGAACTCGCATTGCTGGATATCGATCCGGCCGTGGCCGCGCCACCTGCATTGGAACTAACTGCGCTCCCGGCAGAACCGCTTCCCGCCCCACCATAGGCGTCGCTCGAGCGCGGCTTTGATCCCGGCGCAAGGATCAGAAGCTTGGCTGAATCGGCCTGCTTGGGAGGGCTGCTGGCGGACGGAACGGTCACAGCATTTTTGGCGGGAAGAGCGCCGGCTTCATGTTTCGGCGCGGCCGAAACTGTCGTCGAGGAATTCAACGGCTCGGCCGCCTTTGGAGGACCGGACGCAATCCCAGGCTCCTTCGGATTTCCGACCATCGGATTTGCAGGCGAAAGCACCGGAGCAGCGGTCTTCGGCAGATTGCCATCCTTCACGCTCTTGGGCGTTCCGACCGGTGGCACCGGCGGGTTGACTGGCCCCGAGGTCTTGGGAGGAGTTTCCAATTTGACGTTTGGCTGAGCGACCGGCGCCCCTGCCGCTGGATTCGAAACGACCGGTGTCGTCGCCTGAACCGATGGAGCGACCTGCTTCGGTACGTCTGTGACGGCAGGTGGAGCGCTCGACTTCGGGATATTGACCACGGTTTGAGGTCCTGCCGAGCGAGGCAGATCAACCTTGGGTGCGGCTACGACCGGACGGGGTGTCTCGACCTTGGGCACCACGGTCACCGCCACGGCAGGCTTGGGGACGTCCACCTTCGGCACGACGACCGCAAGTTTCGGGACGTTCACCGTCACCGTCGGCTTGGGCACGTTGACGACGGGCTTGGGGACATTGACCACGATATTCGGCTTGGGAACGACGACGTTGGGCCTGGGAATCGCAGGCTTGGGGACGTTCACGAAAGGCTTGGGAATTTCGACCGCACGACAAACTGATGCGGAAAAAAGGGATAGCGCCAAGCCGGCCACCGAACAACAATTCAAATGGGATGACGTGCCCATGATCATCTCCCAACGATACAGACCGGCCTACTCTATAGACTTGATAGACCTCATGAGCAGACGAGTCTTCACCCATTTGGGTTAAGCTCCGGGGAGCCTCAACGCTTTAGAAATGTCGACAACATTGCGACCAGTTCGGCCTGTCGGCGGCAACCCGTCTTGGCGAAGATGCTTTTGAGCTGTGTACGAGACGTCTCCTTCGTGATCGCGAGCTTGTCGGCGATCGCTTCGAGCGGTATCCCCGTAGATATTTGAATCGCAAGGCGGGCTTCGGCCGCCGTGAAATCGAATGCGGCTTGTAGAGCCGCTGTCGAAGGCGTCAGGGCGAGATCCGTATCGACCAAGACGGCCACGACCTGACATTCAGCGAGAGCATTTCCAGCCATGCTCGGCAGTTTCGTGAGATAGACGAGCAGAGGACGACGGCCTATCCGCGCAAAAGCAATCGGCGGCTCCCCAGCTGCAGAGCTGCTATTGATGAGCTTTTTCACCGCCTTCTCGAAGCGGACCGTTGCCGCAGCGTCATCGGCCGTGAGACGACCGTTGATCACTTTGACATCGGAGCCAAGTATTCGTTCTGCTGTCTGATTGATCCGGTAGATCTTGCCGCTTCGATTGATCAGAGCTGCTCCCTGGGTGCTGATGTCGAAGGCATCCAGAGCACCCGAACCAGTCGCATCGCCGATTGCGCCGGCAATTGCGGCCGCCCCGGAAAGGCGATCTCCCAATTTGCCCAACTGGCGCTTCTCCTCAGCAGTGAAAGGCCCCTGGGCGATCTTGCGCTGGATAGAGAGGCACCATGTTTCATCCCCGCAGTTGATGTGAACACCGCCGAACCAGCGAAGGCCGTGTGGAGCGAGAAACTCCTGATAGTAGGGGTGCCGTTTAATGTCTTCGACCGTGAAGATGTCGAGGTCATCGACGACCCCCCTCTCCTTCATGATGTTCAAGCCCCGCCTTCGTTCGTCCCTGGAGTACCAGCCGTCCTTGATGAAAATCTCGAACGATCGGCTCATCGATTCCGTAAACGGAAGGGCCGAGAACATCTTGCCGGTCAAGGGCAGAATGACTGCACCGTAACTCTCTGTCACGGAAGTGGCGACGTTCAGCGCGTCGATCCAATAAGAAGGATCAGTCGCAGCCACTACAAATGCTTCTTCGATCAATGCGAAATTCTTCAGGGCAGGGTCTCCGCATACGGATCTAATGAAATTGCAGATTGTCGCAAGGCACCTCCGGTTGTCCAGCCTAATATCGCGCCGATTCTATGTTTCCGACGAACGCGACAGACTGAGCAGCTGCCCTGGACCGCCAGCTCTATTAGTCTGAAGCCGACGCCTCGGGGATCTCTCAGCTCCAGGAAAGCAGATCGGCGATCTTGCTGGCTTGATAGCTCGGCAGACGGTCAACGTTTAGCTCGATCAAAAACAGCGCGTCGATTTTCGCGGCGGCCTCGGTCGCGATAGGCGCCTCCTTCGCCCGCGCTTATCTGGAAAGTGCTGAGCACAAGACCATGCTCCAGGACCAGTCCTACGGCTTCAACAAGCGTCGGCTCCGGCGGCATGCGGCCGACGCCGAGGCACTAACCGTCGGGCAAAACGTGCCATTTCCGCAACACCGCGCCAAACGCAGTGAGGAAGCATGGCCCTTAACCCAAATGGGTGAAGACGCACTAGTTCCTGCCTCTTACATCTTTTGACGATTACAAATGTTTGGCTTCCGCTGCTCCGCCCGGAGCCAAACGGAGGCTACTTGGTAGGAAAAGAGCATATGATAATGAAGCCAATCTGGGGTTATCGACCACTTCAGGTCGCCGCTGTGACGCTGTCAGCAGCCACGTTGATCGGAAGCCCGGCCAAAGCCGATTCGATCACGGACAGGATCATTCAGAATGTCATCCAGAACATTCTTCAGGATGTTCGTGATCAGATCCAGTCTCGCCGCTTAGCCCCCCCTACGACGCCCGGAAGGGCAATGCGATTCAGCGGGGACGACGAAAATTCGTTTGCAACCGACAACGATCCGTTCGGTGCACTCGCCTACACAAAGGCGCCGCCCTATACGAAAGCGCCAGCTCCCGCACCGGTGCCAACATATATATATGGAGTGAACCTGAACGGGTCAGCCGACTACAGCCGGTCAGCTGGTGTCACGACCGATTCGTATGGCATCATTGGAGCGATCGACATCACCAAGATTGGTGTGTTCAGTGCGTATGACGCCGTAACTGTGATCGGGACGGGTAGCGGCATCTGGTCCCACTCCATCGGCGTCGACACATCAACGGCGGTCGGAGCCGGTACCGTTGCCTACGTGAACGGTGGATTCTCGAGTGATTTCACTGTCGACGGCACTTGGACGAAGACCAGACTGGCTGCTGCGGGTGTTGCGGCGCGCCCAGACGTCAGCGGCATCAGCTACGCACCAAACATTCAATACAAATTTGAGCTGCCGAACTCGTGGTATGTCGAGCCAACCGTCGGCATCACCTACACGGAAACTTACACCGCCAACTTCGGAGCAAAGACGGGCGATAGCACCGAGGTTCATGGTGGCGCTCGCTTCGGCTTCGACACAGTGTGGAACGCGGTACGTGTTCAGCCGTCCTTTACGCTCGCTGCATTCTCGATCGTCAGCCAAACGGTAGCTGCAGGAGGCGCCGGAGCCGCAACTGGTACGGGCGACGTCGGCGGCAGAGCATCAGGCAAGTTTAATTTTCTGTGGACCGACAAATTCTCGACCTTCATCGAGGCTCATGGCAGCACCATCAAAGGCACCAATGCATACGGAACGTCTGGTGGCCTGAGGTGGACCTTCTGATCAAGCACCTCCGTTGACTATTCAACACGGAGAGCCGCCGTGCTTCGGCGGCTCTCGAACGGTATGCATACGATCAAGGCCGCGCGATTGGCGCGGGCGCGCGGGCGCGGAGAGGTCTATCGTAGCGTTGCGTGAAGGTCAGGCGGCCTGCTGATCGTCGGGCTTGTCGGCCTGGCGCAGGAGCTTCCATTCCCGGGGCAGCAGTTCGTGCAGACGCGATGCGGATGATCGGCGCTACGGGCGAGGACGTCAGCGAGCCAAAGCTTTGGATCGACGTCGTTGAGGCGGCAGGTGGTGATCATCGTCAGCATGATGGCGGCGCGGTCGGCGCCACGCTGGCCGTCGGCAAAGGTCTAGTTTGGCCGTCCCAGGGCGATGCCTCGCAAGGCGCGCTCAGCGCAATTGTTAGTCAGGCAGATCCCGCCATCGTCGAGGAAGCGGGCGAAGTCGGCCCAGCGTCTGAGTATGTAGTTGATCGGCTCCAGGACCTCGGCGGAGCGTGACAGGGTTTCGCGCTCGCACAGCAGCCAGGCGTGCATGTCGTCGAGCAGCAGTTTGCTCTTCTCCTGGGGCACGGCGCGCCGCTCGTCGGCGCTGGGGCTATTGATAGCGCGATCGACTCGAACAGCATGTCGAGGCGCCTGACGGCCTCCGGCGCAATCGGGGAGACCGGTTTGCCGTTCTATCCGTCCCGGGCGGCTTTCGCGATGTCGGCCAGCTCGAAGAAGCCCCGCCGCGCGTGGGCCATGCAGAATGCCGGCGAGATCGGCGTCGCCCTCCTTTCGGCCCGAACAACGGCTCGAAATCGCCATAACAATCCGCCTGCAGTATGCAGGCGAAGGCGGCCAGATGCTTCCGCGGATGCCGGGTCGCTAGAGCATGATGTTTTTATACGGAAACATATCCTGAGTTTTTGAGATAGTTCGCACACTCCTCCGCGGAGAAGAGGTCGAGGAGCCTTCCGGCCTTTCTCCAAGTTTCCTCGATAGTGCGCGGTTCTGCAGCTCGCATGAGGTGCTTGAGCTTGGCGAAGACCTGCTCGATCGGATTGAGGTCGGGGCTATAGGGCGGCAGGAAGAGCAGATGCGCTCCTCTGGCGCGGATGATTTCGCGAGCTCGCTTTCCTTTGTGACTTCCGAGATTGTCGAGAATCACGATGTCTCCCTTGGCTAAGGTCGGAGCCAGTTCATTCTCAACATAGAGTGTGAAGAGTTCGCCATTGATGGGACCGTCAATGACCCACGGCGCCGTGATCCGATCATGGCGCAGGGCCGCGATGAAGGTCATGGTCTTCCAGTGGCCGAAGGGAACGGACGCCTCCAGACGTTGTCCGCGTGGCCCCCAGCCGCGGAGCGGCGCCATGTTGGTCTTGATCCAAGTCTCGTCGATAAAGACCAGTCGGGAGACGTCAATCTTGTCCTGGTGAGCTTTCCAGCGCGTCCGCTTACGAGCGACGTCTGGACGATCCTGTTCGGCTGCGCGGGTCGTTTTTTTTATAGCTCAGCCCTTCAGCATGTACGAAGGTCCACACCGCGCGAACATCTGTTTTTATCCCGCGGGCCGCCAGCTCCTTTGTCAATTGACGCAGCGTGAAAGGCCCCGAGCGGATGCGTTGACGCAACCAATCGGCGTTGTCTCCAGATAGAACTGGCTTCTTGTGACCGCCGATCTTGCCAGGTGTGATATCGCCGGTCTCCTGCCTCAGCTTCTTCCACTTCGGGATGCAGGACGGGCTGATCTGGAGACTGGCTGCAATCGAGCGCACGCTCTCGCCGGCATCTGCCCGCGCCAGAGCAACCTCACGGATATCCTCCGAATACGGTCGCGTCATCCATGCTGGCCTCCGCACCCCAGCATGAAGCTTGAATCAGAGATTGCCTCCCTTGGGAATCCGATTCTGAAGAAAAACAACGCGCTCTAGAGGCGTACTAGACTGCCGCCGGCGGCGCAGGTCCAGCGAACGGCCGGTTATCCCGCACATATATCCAGATCCGCCCGGTCGTCCACTTGCCCTTCGCCAGGATACGGATGGTGGTGTCATCGCCAGGAAGTCGCCCGGCCGCGAGCAAATGACGCTCGATCAGGTTTAAGAGCGGCATCATTGCCTAGGTCCCGTGGCCGATCTGGTCGGCCAATGTCGATAATGGCAGGTCAATCCTCTCGCATTTGAAGCGCGCGCTCTGGCGGTTGAGCAGGATATGCATGCCGAACTTGTCGAACAGGATCGTCGCCAGCAGCTGCGGGCCGATCAAGCAGCGTCGCGTGGCATGGAATGGTGCCTGCGGTTAGCGGATCTTTTTGCAATCGCGGCAGGTGAACCTTCCGCGCACCGTCTCGATGACCTTGAAGCGACGCGGGATCTCCTTCAGCGTCTTGGTCACGTCCTCGCCGATCTTCGCCACGGACCTGGAGGCGGCGCGTCCGTCGTCTGTCGAAACCATCTCGGAAGCGTTCTCGCTGACGGGCGCCGAGGCTAAGGTCGCCGCGATGATCGCGGCGGGTGCATCCCAGAGAAGATCGCAGGCCAGCTGGACTGTCGCGGGAAACGGTGCGGAACCAGATCAAGGCAATTTTCGGCAAGACCGGGACGCATCGCCAGAGCGAGTTGGCCGCGTTGCTCGCCCGGATTCAAACCTGAGCTTCGCTGGGATCGTGCAGCAGCGCGCGATCCCGAGGGGGGCTGAACCGAATGCGACGACCCGCTCAGCACGGACCCCGGCCGGCGGCACCGCCCGTCCATTCGCACCACTGCACACGCGAGCCGATGCTTGCCGTCGAGCGCTGGCCCGCTCCGACGCGATCCGAACAGCTCCAGTTGCCGCAATAGGCGTTGTCGCTCCAATTGACCCATACGCTCGTGCTGCAGTGATTGACCCAGAAGGGCCCGCTGTAGTCGATCGACAGGCAGGTAGCCTGCGCTCCGACGGCCGACATCGCCAGAAACAGACCCGTCGTCATGAAGATCTTCGGCAGAATACGCATTATTCGTTCCTCGACATGGATGAAACAGTCCGGGCCGCAGCCGTCGTTTGCCACTGAGGACAGCGGGAGGCGGACGAGGCCTGGTCAGGGACGCGAACAACACCTTGCATCGAGGATCGCCGTAGCGCCTGACCCATCTGGATCATGCAGCGACAATTCCTGCCGCAGCTAAGCTCCAATGCGTCGAGACCTCCAAATAGATCACGTTGGCCATAACAGAAACGAACTGTCACACGTATTTTGTGTTAGGCAGGAGCTTGTTACTATCAACCGGCGCGTTGATTGAGGGCTGAGACACGCATAGGCTTGCCGTCTGCGCATCTTCATGGCGCGCCTTGAGAAGGTAATAGGCAGCATCGAATTTGGCCAGATGTGCGGCCATAAGCCTAAGTCGATCTCGGCCCGCTCGGCGAAGTGCGCTGGAAGTCGCTCATTCTTTCTGCAGGAATAGGCTAACTAGCTCCCGCTGGGTATGAGTACCGGTCTTTCTGAGGGCCGACTTGACCTGGTTTCGCGCGGTCTCGTAGGCGATACCCAGCTCGTCGGCAATTTGGATTAATGACCCCTTGCGGGTAAGGGCCTGTGCAATGCGCAGCTCCGCATTTGTGAGCTGAAAGCGCACTTGTAGCTCGTTTTTTTTCTCCGAAGGAGGCTCGGTGCGAAGTACCAGCAACACGGCCGGGTCGAACGAAAGCAGGCAAGCAAGGCCCTTATTTGCTAGGCCAAGGCTGCGGGTAATGGGCAGTATTGAGGCGTGAAATCGGCAACCTCGGTGCAGGAAATCGAACTGCAGATATCCGGAAGAGCCCGGCGCGCGCTGGCAGGCGACTTCGACAAGTGTAGCCAGATGTGCATCCGTTTGAGGCTCGGAAAACGAGAAGACGTCGCGGGCACCGATACGCACAGTTTCGGAAGAGACGACCAGCTCCCTGGCAGCTTGGTTGGCGCAAACAACACGCCGGCTCCGGTCGAGAATCAGAGCGGGATCGACCAAGTCGTTCACGATATCGCCTGTAAGCGGAGACGTTCGCTTCCGGAGTGTCTGACGATTGGCGAGCAGTGCGCCTCGCAGTCTGGGCCCAAGACGTTGCAACAGAGGCGCAAAGTGCCGGTGCATGTCATCCTTGTGTCGAAGTCCATACTGAAGGACTAGGGTCGCCTGCCGCCCACCCTCGCTGAAGATTCTGATTCCCGACCCGCATTCGGCTTCGCCCTCGGACTTAAGGCCTTCGTTGTAGAACTCGGATTTGAGAAAGTCGCCTACCGGAAGCACATATTCCGGCAGAAGAACGGGCGTAAGCATCGGAGCACTGGTTGCCCAGATCTTCGAAACATTGTTCATGCGGGCAAAATGACTGGCGTACCTGTCGGTGTAGCCATCGCTCCATCCTGACGCGAGCGCAACTAGCGGGCGTCCTAGGGAAGGATCGTGCGCCTGAATCACTACTCTGGATCCGGGATTAAGGTGTCTTAATTCATCGGCCACCTGCTGCCAGGCCGCTGGATCAAGGGCGGCTGCGTTAATCAGCTCGCCCAAATGCGATTCCAGCGCATGTAGATCGTGGGGAGGGCGCGGCCTGCCCGCCGCAGCTCCTGCCTTTCCATTGGATCGCCTGACGACATCTGCCATCATCGCTGCTTTTCAGCCCGATTAGACCGGTTCCGGACGATACCGGTTGGAACCACACCTGTCCAGATTGTCCCCGCTCGATGGGTCGCGCGATAAGATGATCTAGATAGGCTTCCGCCGCATGACCCAAATGGGTCATGAACTCATGCGATAACGGTCAAGATGTATGGCCGCTGGCTTCGGCCTCTTGATGCAGACTTGGCCACGGTCGTGTACGAAATAGACGCATTCTGGGGCCGACGCCAAGGTCGCATCCATGATCGCGGCCGGTTCATCGCCTGAGCAGATCGCGACGGAGCTACAGGTCTTACGGGAAACGGTACGGAATCAGATCAAGGCCATTTTCAGTAAAACGGCCACGCACCGGCAAAGCGAGCTCACCGCGCTGGTCTCGCGAATCCATGGTTAATTCTTCCCGGGCAAAACAACCCAACACATCAAAGGCGCTGCCGACAAGACCAAGGGCAGCATCAAGGATGCCGCGGGACAGGTGAGCGGCGACAAGGAGCTGCGATTGGAGGGCAAGATGGACAAGGCCAAGGGCGAAGCTCGCCAGACGGCCGGCGACGTGAAGGGCGCTGCAAGCCGCGCGACCGACTGAGACGGCCTTGGAGGAACATCCTTCGGCACGGCGCAGAAAGATTCAACCGCCTCGAAAGCTTTACTTTCTCGAGTCGGTGACCGGATTACATCCGACAAAAAATGTGCACAACGCTACGGTGCGACATGCAGGGCCATAGGCGCACCTCCTTCGGCGCCCCCTCCGTGCTCGTGAACCCGGGCGACATGGCTGGCCGATTTAATCATGCGTCATGGCTTCTCAACACCCGCTCATGCACTTCGGATTCTTCACGTCCGGCCGCGGATCGGAAACAAAGCCGGCTCGGTTGAGCATCTTGATGCCGGGAAGAGAGGTTGCATCGAGCGTGGCGTCGGCGGGCAGATCAAGTTTCATCACCTGCTCGGACGTGCTTCGCGTCAGCGTTCAGCCGCTCTATCTCATCGGACCGGAATCGAAGTCGACAATTCGGCAAAATGCCTGGCAGGAAGCGCATCTTAGCGCTTCTATCACTTACGTCCGGCGCTGGACGATTTGCGAGGCCAGGTCTACAACGGCCTTCCGACCGACCTCGGTGAGGTCATCTAAAGGCAGTGATTTGCCACGCGCCGCCTCCATGAGGCGCTGCGCCACAAATGAGCGCCACTCGTGCTGCACGAACAATTCTGGTTTCAACGCGCAAGCGCGCTCCAGAGCCCTCTCCATTTCTTTGGATCGTTCGTTGATTAAAATCACTGCTTATCATAGCTCCCTCACAACTATATCCTTGGCCTTCTTCTCTTGCTCGATGCAGATCCGCTTGCATCGTCTTTCCCCGGTGAGAGACGCCACTTGATTCTTGCCCGCCCCATCGGGCTGTTGAACTTAGGAATGTTAACGTGATCGCCGAATCTTTTTTGTCTGTTGGATCTCGAATGATACGATTCTATTCCTTAAAACATGCGAGAAAGCTTCCCCAATAAATAGAGCGGAGGTAGGCGGCTGCCCATTAGTTACGCCACTCCTTCGGACCTGGCACAAACGAGAAGCAGAGATCATTCAAAAGATGACCATCTGCTAGAGCCGACTGACCGCCTCCACAACTGCCAGCGCGAACGGGATCCAGGCGCGATCAAGCGCGGCCTGGTCGGTCACCAGCGGACCGATGAAAGTGTAGATCGCGAAGATGCTGGCGACGCCGAGCGCTGCGACCAGCATGGTTTCCCACACGGCAGGCCGGCGCAGCGCGCCAAGCTCCTGCATCAAGGGACGGCCGCGCAGTGACTGACTGACCGGCACCCACGCCCGCAGCGCCAGCAGGGCAAGCAGCGCCACGCATGCGACGACGGCATAGGTCCGCCGCCAGCCAATCGCCTGACCCAGGAGGGTCGCCAGCGGCGAACCAATGATGGTTGCAATGGTCAGTCCGCCCATGACCTGCGCGAACGCCCTGCCGGATTGACCGGGACCGACGATGTGGGACGCGACCATGGCGCCCGCGCCGAAGTAGGCACCTTGCGGCAGTCCGCTCACGAAGCGCGCGAGGGCCAGAAGCGGCAGACTGGGCGCAATCGCCGACAGCGCGTTGCCGAGCACGAACAGCGCCATGAGGCAGAGCAGCAGCGTCCGCCGGTTCAGTCGCGCGGTGCAATGGTCCTCGACGGCTGCGCATTGCGCTTGGTAGGCGCTCTCGAGCATCACTGTCTCCACTCACAGGGAAGGTCAGATCGTGGCGATCATGGCGCGACGATCCCGCAATCGGTTCACATGTTGATGTCAGCGCGTCCGCACTGCAGAAGCTCTGGCGCACAGCTACTCACGCCCTCGGAACCCGCCGCGTGGCTGTGTCACTTTGGACAAGGCTGTCCTGCCGCGCCCCAGAGGGCCACATCCTTAACGTGATCCTCGAACGTGCCCGGCGGCGTCGAGCGTCCCTCACCGGGCGCCCAGCCGCGCGGGATGAAGCCGTTCTGCGAAGCGTCGTGGCGCAGATGTTCGAGCAGACCGACGGCGTCGCGGCCCCCGTTGCGCTTGGGATCCTTGAGTTGCGCGCAGATCTCAGCGCCTTTCTTGCCGAACCAGATGAACTCGACTGGCGCGAGCTGCCAGTCGATGCCCGCGTGCGGCGGCGCAGGCGCCGGATCATTCGGCATGGCGGAGGTCATGTGACAGGTCGAGCACGGCACCGCTTCGGCACCGATACGGCTGTCGCCGCCATGGATGTTCATGCCGTGCACGCGCGGCTTGGTTTCACC
Organism: Bradyrhizobium denitrificans; assembly: GCF_013179005.1. Classification (NCBI taxonomy): domain Bacteria; kingdom Pseudomonadati; phylum Pseudomonadota; class Alphaproteobacteria; order Hyphomicrobiales; family Nitrobacteraceae; genus Bradyrhizobium; species Bradyrhizobium denitrificans. The sequence goes on from NZ_JABFDP010000034.1 coordinate 12,704, forward strand.
CGCCGGCGTCCAGATCGGAATCGCTTTGGCATCGACATGACAATTGGCGCAGCGCGGATGAGTGATGACTGCTTCGATCCGCTTCCATGCTTTCAGTCCTTCCGCGCGGCTGACGCTGCCGGCCGGCAGCGCGTCCTTGTTGGCCTCGTCCTTGGCGGCAACGATGCCAGTGAGCGCCGCAATAGCTGATGTTGCGGCGACGATCGCAATCAAAGAGCGTTTCATGGCCGGCCTCACACGAATTCGATGAACTTGTTGAAGGGCATTTCGCGGATGCGCTTGCCCGTGGCCGCGAAGATCGCGTTGGCGAGCGCGGGCGCCACAGGCGGCACCGGCGGCTCACCGAGGCCCCTCACCTTCGGATCGTTCTGAAGGCCGCGCACGGTGATCACCGGACACTGGTACATTCGCATCGCTTCGTGATGATTGTAGTTGGTCTGCTGCACCCCGCCCTTGGCGTAGGTCAGTTCGCAATTCATGGCGTGACCGAGCCCCCAGACGACGCCGCCCTGCACCTGGCTCTCGAAGTTGACGGGGTCGATGATCTTGCCGACATCGACGGCGACGAAAACCTTGTCGACCCGGATGCCGCGCGGCGTCACTGTCACGTCAACGACCTCGGCGACCGGTGTTCCGAACGACTCGACGAAGGCGACGCCGCGCCCCCTGCCCTGGCCGAGCGGTCCCTTCCAGTCCGACATCTCCGCAACCGTCTCGAGCACCTTGCGATAGGTCGGGACGGCACACATCTCGATGCGAGCCTTCATCGGGTCGAGTCCCGCCGCATGAATCATCTCGTCAATGAAACTCTCGGTGAAGAAGCCGCCCGTGGATGCGCCGACCGAGCGCCAGGTCGTGCACGGCGACAGGTTGCGCGCCTCGAAGGTGGTCGCGCGAAAATGCGGGATATCGTAGTAGACGTTCCACAGCCCGGCGGCGAGTTGCGGATCGGGATCCTTGGTCGGCATGCCCATGTGCTCGAGCAGTCCGTTATAGGGCATCGTGCCAGCGAGCTTCAGGTCGGCCGAAATGATCCTGCCCTTGGCTACGCTGCCTTTGTGGCGGGCGATCGATATCTGGCGCGGGATGTCCTGACGGAAATCCTCCTCGCGCGAGAACACCAGCTTGATCGGCGTGCCGCGCATCTGGCTGGCGATCTCCGCCAGCACGCGGACGTTCTCGAACTCCAGACGATGCCCGAAGCTGCCACCCGTCCACTGGTTGTGAAAAGTCACCTGCTCGGGCTTCAGACCGGCATTGGCAGCCGCGATAGCCTGCACCGCCTGTGGGCTCTGATGCCCGACCCAGATCTCCATGCCCAGATCGGTTACGAGGGCGACGCCGTTGAGCGGCTCCAGCGGCTGGTGACCGACATAAGGTGCGCGATACTCGGCCTCGACCCGCTTGCCTTGCTTGAGGCCGGCCTCGACATCGCCGATCTTGCGCCACTCCTTGCCGAGAAACTCCGGCTTGAAGGATCCCTCCAGCGTCTTCCAATGGTCGGCCTGTTCGGCAGGATAGGTTGACGGCGCCCATTCGCAATCGATCGTCTCGACCGCCTTCATGGCGTACCAGCTGTTTGTCGCGACGGCAGCGACGCCGTTCTTCAAACGCAGAATCGTCTTTACGCCCGGCATTGTCTGTGCCCTGGCGGCATTGAAGGATTTCAGCGGTTGCCCCTTGTTGGGATTCAGTTTGACGGCGGCGTACAGCATGCCGTCCATCTTCATGTCGATGCCGAACTTCAATTCGCCCAGCACTTTCGAGCGGATGTCGAGCCGCATCATCGGCTTGCCGAGAATCCGCCACGTCGAGGGATCGCGCGGCTTGGCGTCGACCACCGGCGGAATGCGCGCCGCGTCCGCTGCGAGATCGACATAGGCGATCCGCGATCCGTTCGGCAGCACCACATGGCCGGACTGGGTGCGGAGATCGGCCAGCGGCGCGCCCGTGCGCTTGGCCGCCGCAAGCTTCAACGTCTCGCGGGCGACGGCGCCGGCCACCCGCAGCTTCTCATAGGTGTCGGGGATGGTGCTCGACCCACCCGTCATCTGCAGCCCGGACTTTCTAAGACCTTCGAGCGCGGCGGCGCGCGCCTTCTCGGCGGCGGGGCTCTGGTCCGCAGCCAGGAAGGGTGCGAGCTCCTCCTTGAAGCCCGTATTGAAATAGGCGGGGTGCGGTCCGGCGAACCGGATCTCGAACTGACCGGGATCGAGGTCCATCTCCTCGGCGATCATCATCGGCTGCACCGAGCCGGTGCCCTGGCCGATATCGGCATGCTGGGCAATCAGCGTGATCTTGCCCGCACTGATCTCGACCCACGGGTTGAAGGTCACGGCATCGCGCGCGAGGCCCGCAGCCAACGGATTGTCGCTGGCCGTTTCAGCCGCCTGCACGGCCGCGCCGTAGCCGCCGAATGCAACACCGCCGGCCAGCGCCGCGGAACCGACGAGGAAGGACCGACGCGAAAGACCTTGCGCGATATCCATGTTACTTCTCCGCCATCTTCTTTGCGGCCGCCGTGTGAATCGCTGCGCGAATACGAGGATAGGTGCCGCAGCGGCAAAGATTGCCGGACATGACCTGGTCGATTTGTTCGTCGGTCGGCTTGGGGATCAGGTCCAGCAGCGATATCGCCTGCATGATCTGCCCAGTCTGGCAGTAGCCGCATTGCGGCACCTGATGTTCGATCCATGCCTGCACCACCGGATGCTGATCGCGTCCGTCGACACCGTCGAGCGTGACGACCGACCTGCCGGCGAGATCGCCGATCCGCGACTGACAGGAGCGGACCGCCAAGCCATCGATGTGAACCGTGCACGCGCCGCACTGCGCGACGCCGCAGCCATATTTGGCACTTGTGATCCCAAGCTCATCCCTGAGCACCCAAAGCAAAGGCATGTCGGGAGCGACGTCGACCTGGCGCTTTGTTCCGTTGACCGTGAACTCGATCATGTCGAATGATACTCCTCTCGCAGGAATTACGGCCGAAAGCGAAGGCGCCGGCCAGCTTGCGCATGGCAATCATCATCGCGCCCCGGATCAGACCGGTCGTGAGCTCAGCAAAGCTGAGACGTGCAATTTGCCGCAAAGCGGTGCGCCGGTATTGGCAAATCCTGCGGGATCATGAGCAATCCCTGCGCTGGTTCGGATCGCGGCGGCCGGGCTTCGCCTGCAACGAGCCGCAGCACAACTCGCGATATTGTCCCGGCGTCAGGCCGGTAGCCTTGCGAAAGACACGCGTGAAATTGGCTTGCGATCCGAAGCCGAAGTCGAGCGCGATCTGGACCAGCGGTGCGTCGTTGTGTGTCAGCTCATGCCGCGCCGCCTGGACTCGGCGATCGGTGACATAGCGATGCGGCGACAGGCCGGTCGCCTCGCGAAACAGGCGCGAGAAATGGAACGGACTGAGACAGGCCTGGGCGGCAAGCTCGTCGAGCCGGATGTCGGTGCCGAGCGACGCTTCGATGAAGTCGATCACGCGTTGCAGCCGGCGCGGATCGAGCGAAGGCGATCTCTCGGGCGGTTGCCAGCGATCGATCGTGTAGCAGCCGATGAGATGGGCCGCGAGTGCAGTCTGGATGCCCTCGACGAACAGCGCGTCGGTCGGCTGGCGCGGCCGATACAACAAATCACGCAGGGGCGAGCAGATCTGGAAGATCACGTGGTCGGCGAGGCCGTCGGCATAGACGATTTCGACCTTGTCCGGATCGACATCGAAATCGGCGAGCGCGCTGTGATCGAGAAGCGCGGGGGGAAGATAGAGATGCAGGCACTCCATCCGGTCCGACAGTTCGAGACGGCTCTCCTGCGTGCCGACCGGAACGAGATAGGTCATCCCCGGTCGGGCGAGACTGGTCTGTGTTTCGCCATTGCCGGTGCGCGAGACGATACCTCCGCCGGACAGCAGCAGCACGAGTTCGTTGCAGATTGGAACGGGCGTCTCCTGACGACCGGCCTCGAACTTGCGATGCTCGATGCCGAGGTGTTGCCAGTCCTTGGCTTCCGCGAGCTTCTCGCTGTTCCGATATTTCTCGTCCCCATGCGTGGAAAGCGGCATGGTGGCCTCCGCTTGGTCTGGGGTCTACCGACTACGCTGCCGGTCGTCTGCATTGACTTGCCACTTGTTCGCGACAGCGCAGGCAAAGTCCAGCGGGCGCGCGGTTAAAAGAGGTAAATCGCAGCAATCACAGAGGCTTCCTGGAGACCCCATCCCTCTCCGACGATTGTTGAGGCTGCGCCGCAATCAGCAAGATCGGTCCACCATCGCGCAGAAATCGAAAAGATGTCCGCGCTCATCCGCCGTAAGAGAGGCTGAGCTAATCAGCCACGTCCACAGTCGCGATCGGAGGTCATCGTGTCTCTCAATCAGTCCCTTTGCCGCATGCCGGCGCCCCCCGTAATCTGAGGAGCGAGAGCATGTCACTGAAGACGATCCTGCCGGGCAAACTGGGCTTCGGCGCCGCGCCGCTCGGCAACATGTTTCGCGACATTCCCGAAAACGAAGCGCTGGCGACGGTCAGCGCCGCATGGGACAGCGGCATCCGCTATTTCGACACGGCACCGTTCTACGGCGCAGGACTTGCTGAACTGCGCCTTGGCGCAGCACTCGCCGGGCGGCCGCGGGCTGACTATGTGATCAGCACAAAGGTGGGCCGGCTGATCCTCGACGAGATCGAGGACGTGAACGCGCGTGACCTCGGCGAGAAGGGCGGCGTGTTCAAGTATGGACGTCCCAACAGGATCGTCAACGACTACTCCGCCGATGCGACGCTGCGCTCGATCGAGGACAGCCTGGAGCGGCTGAGCCTGGACCGCATCGACGTCGTTTTCGTTCACGACGTTGCGCAGGACTTCTACGGCGACGAGTGGCTTGGCGTATTCGATACCGCGCGCAAGGGCGCGTTCAAGGTGCTCGACCGGCTGCGCGACGAGGGCGTTATCAAGGCCTGGGGCTTGGGCGTGAACCGGGTCGAGCCGATCGAACTGCTGCTCGCGCTCGATGCGCCCCGCCCCAATGGCTGCCTGCTGGCGGGCCGCTACACGCTGCTCGACCATGCCCATGCGTTGCAGCGGCTGATGCCGATGGTCGCCGAGCACGAGCTCGGACTCATCGTCGGCGGCCCCTATAGTTCCGGGGCGCTCGTCGGCGGTCCGAACTTCGAATACGCGCCGGCGCCACCCGAGATCATCGAGAAGGTGGCTCGCATCAAGGCTATCGCCGATCGCCATCGCATCAGCATGAAGGCGGCCGGCCTGCAGTTCGCGCTCGCTAATCCCGCCGTCGCCGCCGTCATTCCCGGAGCAAGCCGCCCCGACCGTATCGCGGCCGATCATGCCGCGCTCGCGGAAGTGGTCCCGGCCGCGTTCTGGAGCGAATTGCGCGCCGCCTGCCTCATCCATCCGGATGCTCCGGTCCCGGAGACGGACTGACGAGCTTCAGAGCTGGGTGCATAGACATGCGGCCGGTCCCCTCTCTGTCTCGGCCGCAACACTGCCTGTTGACCTCAAGGAGATTGCAGATGACCGACGCTATGATCAATGCCGCCGATATCGAACGCCGAACCATGCTTCGCGCCGCCGGTGCTGCTGTGATGTCAGGACTTGCTGCGAGCAGCGTTGCGGGGGTCAGCACCGCCGCCGCGCAGGGTGCGGGCGGTGCAGCGGGTGCGCGCGACGATGCACCGCTGGGCGCACGGCTGCAGGGCATGCAGCATTTCGGACTGACCGTCCAGCACATGGAGCGCGCCTACGAGTTCTACACCCAGGTGCTCGGCGGCACGGAGGTCTTTCGCCACGGCGATTTCCAGGGCGACGGCGTGCAGAACACACTGCTCGCCGATCAGGAGATCGAGGCGAACAGCCGCGGCGTCAATCCGCGGACGATCGGCGTTCCGGACCTGCGCAGCGGCGCCCAGCGGCTCGACGTCCGTTTCATCCAGTTCGACAATATGGTGCTGGAACTGTTGCAATATCGCGAGTCCGACCAGCCGATGGGCAGCGCCGTCAGCTTCGCCGAACCGGTGCAGCATATGAGCCCCGCCTTCCCGCGCATGATGCACATCTGTTTCTACGTGCGTGACGAGGTCGACTTCAACAAGTTCATCGCCGACCTCGAGGCGGAATCCGCCAAGCGCGGGATGACGCAGGTCAGGGCCAACCGCACCGTGCGGGTGCGCACCGAGGCCGAGCGCAAGGCCGCGCCGCGCAGCGCCAACACCAACCGGGTGACCGAGGAGCCGTCGAACGGCTGGGAGCTGATCTATTGCAAGGGACCGGAGGGCGAGCAGCTCGAATTCGTCAAGGCGCTCGGCCCGGTCAAGCAGCGCTTCAGCGAGGCGCTCGCCAAGCGGCAGCAGACCATCACGCGCTGATCCGCCAGACGCGCCGGCAGCCACCTGGCTGCTGGTGCGTCCGACGGCTGATCGGCCCACACCGGCTCATCCCGGCCCCACCTCGCGAAAAGGACATTCCATGCCAGAATACTTGCACACTCAGCTATTCACCGCCCTCTTCGTCGCTGCATCGACGCTGACGGGCTCGGCCGCTTCCGCCCAGCAGACCCCGTCGCCCAGTTATGCAGCCATTCCAGATGGCGCCTATTCCGTGGTCGCGCAGGTCCGGGCAAAGCCGGGCAAGGAGAATGCACTGAGAGCGGCCACCCTGCCCTTGATCGACCTGGTCCGAGCTGACCCGAAGAACCTCGTGTATTTCCTCCAGGAGGATCGTGCGAAGCCCGGACATTTCGTCTTTTACGAGGTGTTTGCCAGCCAAACCGATTTCGACGCCCACAACGCCATGCCTTATGTGAAAGCGTGGTTCGCCAAGCTGCCGGAGCTTGCCGAGGGCGGCGTCGATGTCATGCGGATGACGATTCTCGGCGCGCCGAGGCCATGATCGAATTCGGGGCAAAGGCCGAAACGCAGCAAAGCAAGGCAGCGGCCCTTATTGCTTGAGGTTCCATTGGGCGAAACGGACGTCACGTCGAACCGGCCGACGGCCTCCAAGGGGGCCGCGACTGGCGCATAGCAGGCTCCATTGATAGATAGTCGGACGGAGGCCGCAAGCCTCGATCCAAGGTTCGACGTCAAAGGAGCTCATGCGCCAGAAGGTCGTGTATTCGTTCGGACCGTTCCGGATGTTTCCGGAGCGGCAATTGCTCACGCGTGACGGCGCGACCGTCAAATTGGGCGGGAGAGCTTTCGAACTGCTGCACCTCCTCGTCGAGCGCAGCAACGAACTGGTCTCCAAAGACGAGCTCATGGCCTATGCATGGCCTGGCACCTTCGTCCACGAGAGCAATCTCAAGGTCAACATGCACAGCCTGCGTCGCTCGCTCGGCGACACGCAGGAGCAATCGGCCTATATCGCGACCGTTGCCCGGCGGGGCTATCGTTTTGTGGCGCAGGTGCAGCGAACTGACGCTGCTTCCGCCGAAGTGGCTGCCGCCCCGGTCGCGGCACGCCCGAGCCGGCTGCCGGTGCTGGGGGACATCATCGCCCGTGAGCGCGAGATCGCCCGCCTGATCGAACTGCTCCAGACCCATCCCGAGGTCACAGTGGTCGGACCCGCCGGTGTCGGCAAGACCACCGTAGCGATCTCCGCGGCGCGCAGCTTGGAGGGCCACTATCCCGACGGTGTCTGTTTCGTCGATCTCGCCAGAATCGATGATCCCGCGCTGCTGCCCTCGGCCTTCGTCGCAGCGCTCGGACTCCGCGGCGACATGGGCGATCCGCTCACCGCTGCTGTCGCCCATCTCAAGGACCGGACGATGCTGGTGCTGCTCGACAATTGCGAGCACGTGCTGCCTGCTGTGGCCATTTTCGGGCGCAGCTTTGCGCGTCAGCCGGGGCGATCCAGACTGCTGTCGACAAGCCGCGAGCCGCTGCGCGTCCCAGGCGAGCACATCATGTGGCTCGATCCGCTCGCATTTCCAGCGCATGACCTGTCCACACTCGACGAGCTGCTGAAATTTCCCGCCGTCGAGCTGTTTGCCCGCAGAGCCGTGGAATGGGCCGGCTATCAGATCAGCGAAGCCGATCGTGACGCAGTCGCCCAGATCTGCCGATCGGTGGACGGGCTTCCGCTTGCTATCGAACTGCTGGCGGGCGAGCTCGATGATCATCCTGTGCAGGAGCTGGCCGCGCGGCTGAGCGACTATCTCGGTTTCCATTCCGACGATCCCACCAGAACGCCGGGCCGCCACGACACGCTGCTCGCGGCCATCGATTGGAGCTACGGCTTGCTGTCGCCGCACGAGGTCGAGGTGTTCCGCCTGATCTCGGCGTTCGCCGACGCCTTCGACCTGGAAGACGTGATCGCCATCGCGGCGCCACGAGGCCTGTCCCCCATCGACGTGACCATCGGCCTTGGCGGTCTCGTTCTCAAGTCGTTGCTGACAGCCCAAGTCGAGGGCGCCAATCTCCGCTACCGCCTGCTCGACAGCACGCGGCGGTATGCCGCAAAGCGCCTGCAGGACGCTGGCCTGCAGCCGCAGGCGCGGCGCTGGCATGCCGAGCGCATCACGGCCCTGTTCGCGCAGTCGGAGACCGAATGGGGCTGGCGTGACAGCGATGATTGGACAAAGACCTATCGCGGCCGGCTTGCCGACGTGCAGGCGGCCTTGGCCTGGGCCTTCACGGACGGCGGCGATGCCGCGCTCGGCGTCCGCCTCACCATGTTGACGATCCCACTGTGGTTTGAGACCTCGCTCATCTCGGATACGCAAGCGCGGGTGAAAGTGGCGCTCGACCATGCCGAGGCGCTGCAGATCGACGATCTCACCAAAGCGAAACTCACGATCCCGTATGCCTGGAGCATGATGTATGCGCGCCAGTTTCCGCCGGAGACCGAAGAATGCTGGCTGAAGGCCGTTGCCTATTCGCGCAAGGCCTGCGACCTCCGCTCGGAGCTGCTCGCCCTGCTTGGCCTCTCAGTCTATTTGATGGATGTCGGGCGCATCCACGCGGCGATCGAACGGCTCGAGTATTTTCGCGCGCTTTGCGATGAGCACCAGGATTGGTCGCTTTCGCCCGAGGGCGAGCGGACCTTGGCCTGGGCTCGGGCGCACACGGGAGCCCTGACCGACAGCCTCGCAACACTCGACCGGCTGGCGGCCCAATTCCCGGGCATCGGCCGGGGCTCGCGCATGGCCGGCTTCCAGGTCGACCGCTCGATCGGCATTCGCAACTACACGGTGAGGTTCGCATGGGTGAGCGGACGGCCCGATCACGCGGCCGCGGTCGCCCGCGAGGCGGCGGCGCTGTCCGAGGGACACTTGGCGTCCCAGTCGAACGTACTCGCGCTCGCCTGCTGTCCGGTCTCCCTTCTGAACGGAAATCTCGCGGACCTCGACCTCTACACCCGAAAGCTCGGCGACATTCTCGAGCAGGAAACTATCGGAATCTGGTTGCCGATCCAACGCTTCTACACGGCCATCCTAGCAGACTCCCGCGGCGACCCTGGCGCCACGCGGAGGATCAGGCAGGCGATCGAAGACCTGATTGAGACAAGGTTCGTCATGCGGGTTCCCGCGATGATGGGCGTTGCCGCCGAGCGACATCTGCTTCGCGGCGAGCTCGACGAAGCAATGGATGCGATCGCAGTGGCGCTGCGCTATGAGGCGCAACAGGATGAGCGCTGGTGCCGTTCCGAGCTGATGCGGGTCCAGGCCCTCATTTATCGCGCGTCCGGGCAACCTGATCGCGCCGAACGTCTCCTCCTCGACGCGATCGCCGAGGCCCGCAGCATCGAGGCGCTGTCGTTCGAGCTTCGCGCAGCCACCGAGCTCGCTGTGCACCATCTCGATGCTGGCCACCCACAGAAAGCCATTTCGCTTCTGTCACCGATTTACCATCAATTTCGAGAGGGATTCACGACGCGGGACCTTGTCCGAGCATCATCCCTGGCGCGGCAGGCCGCAGCGATGATATCACAGAGTTAGTCAGCTGCTTGGCTGCGCGAGAGCCGGCGGAGAGTGCTCCCGGCCCCCGCAGGGCGGGAGGTCACCCACAACTGGCCTGCCGCCTCCTCAATGCGCTCACATGGTCTTGGCGAGCGCGAGCAAGCGGAAATCATCGAGCGCCGCGTGGCGATGCGGGGCGACGTCGCGCCGGTAAATCTCGGTTTCGACGATCGAGCGGAAGGTGGCGAAATCGCCATATTCGTTGATCGCCGCTTCGTCCCAGCGTTCGCCTTGCGTGCCGACCAGGCTTGCCAAGACCGGCACGGAAAAGATCCGCACGAGCGGCTTGCCGGCCGCGAGACGCCGGAATGCCGGCCGATAGCGTTCGTTGAAGGCTTCGCGGCCCGAGCAAGGCGTGGCGTCGAAGCCGTCCTCGTATTGCGCATGCGCACGATAGCGCAGCAGGTTGAGCATATAGAACGGCTGGCCCGGGGGAATTGCGCGCTCGGCGGCGTCGAGGGCTTGCGGTGTGATTTCGATGGGGTTCATGGGATCGATCCTCAGCAGCTTTGAGGCGGTGCAGATTGACACCGCGCATCTTCATGTGGCGCATCGGAACGAACTCTTGTAGCGACCGCATGGCCATGACTATGTGGACACCATGTCCACAACGGCGCTGCCTTCCGACGTCTCCGGTCTCCTCGCCCTCGTTCGCGTCGTCGAGGCGGGCTCGTTCGCGGAAGCCGCGCGGCGGGCGGGGACGACCACCTCGGCAATGTCCAAGGCGGTCGCCCGCCTCGAACGCGCTCGCGGCATGCGGCTTCTGCATCGCTCCACCCACTCGCTGGCGTTGACCGAAGAGGGCGAGCGGCTGATGGCGGCCGGACGCGTGCTCGTCGAAAGCCTCGCCCGTGTCCAATCCGCCCTCGGCGAAGCCGCGCGTGATGGCGGACGTGTGCGCGTGACCGCGCCTGCCTCGTTTGCGCGGGCCTGCATTCTCCCGCGACTGCCTGCGTTCCTGCGGGAGCGGCCGGAAATCGAGATCGAAGTGAAATTCCGCAATGAGATTCTCGATCTGGCGGCGGAAGGGGTCGACATCGCGATCCGCTCGGGCCCCCTCGACCGCGTACCTGGCCATACGGCCCGGCGGCTTTGCACCTTCTCCTGGATTGCTTGCGCCTCGCCCGCCTATTTGGACGCACGTGGCACGCCCGCAACTCCCGACGAACTGTCAGCCCATGACCACGTCGGCTTCCGCAATCCCGCGAGCGGCCAGATCCTGACCTGGCGCTTCGCCGACCCGCGCGGAAAAGGACTGGTACGCGTCGCGCCGAAGCCCAAGCACATTTGTGACGACGCGCACGCATCGGTCGCCTTGGTCGCGAACGGGTTCGGCATTGGCTGGGGACCGGCGTGGCTCGTCTCTGAAGGCCTCCGCACTGGCCAACTCGTTGAGGTGCTTGCGCCCTGGCGCGCACCGGCGGAGCCTCTCTGGATGCTGCGCACCTCCAACGGCCGCCCGCCTCTCCGCACGCAGCGCGTCATGTCGTTCCTCGCCACGCTGCCCGCCGCATTCAGCAGCACGGCTCGATGAGGTGTTGGACGTTTCAGCTCATGGCTTATCTCGGAGCGCACCTGCTGACACCATGACACCGAAGCAAAGGCCGTTGCTCCGAATTAGCCGAATGTCTCCCTGACTAACCAGACCTGAGCCCGATGGACTTGATCACGGGAGCCAAACTCTCCGACGTCGCGTCAACAATGCGTTGGAACTGGTCAGGGCTGGAGCGGCTGTCCGGCTCCAGACCTTGGGACCGGTAGGCTGCCTGCAGAGCCGGATCCGCCATGACGGCACGCGTCGACAGCGCGATCCGGTCGACGATCGACTCGGGCGTCAGGATGGGTGCAAACAGACCGAACCACCCCTCGTATCGGAGGTCCGGCATGCCGGACTCGACCGCAGTCGGGATCTCCGGTGCCCCGGGGAGCCGCGTGACGGTACTGACCGCGAGCAGTCGGATCGTGCCGGCCCGGCTCAATTGCTGTAAGTGAAGCGACATGACGGCGATCAGTAGCGGGATCTGACCGGTGACCAGATCGTTCGTTGCCTGGGCTATGCCACGATAGGGAATATGGACGATATCGAGCCCACCTGCCTGGCGCTTGAAGATTTCGCCAACCAGATGATTTCCGGTGCCAATGCCGGGCGTCCCATAGGACAGCTTGCCGGGATTGGCCTTGGCGTGGGCAATCAGGGCTTGCAGATCCTGCGCAGGCACCGACGGATGAATGGCGAAGACCAGTGCGCTCGAGACCAGCCGGTAGATGGCCCGGAAGTCGCCCACAGAATAGGCGGGCCGTTCTGTCAAGGGGATAATGACCTGCGTGCTGCCGTTGCCGAGAAGAAGCGAGTGGCCGTCAGGCTTCTCGCGCGCGACTGCCGCAGCGCCGATTGCTCCACCTGCGCCGCCGATGTTCTCGGCGTATGCCGGGCCAAGCTGCGACGAAATGCCTCCGACCCAGGGACGACCGATCTGATCACCCGCTCCGCCCGCGGCGTAGGGAATGACCAGCCGAATGCGGCGCGTCGGGTAGTCGGCCGCTCTTACGTTAAGCGGGACTTCAGCGAGCGCGCATGCGCCTGCAACGGCACCGATCAGTTGTCGGCGTGAGAGCAAAGGCATGTTCAACGTCCGTGAGTCTCAAGCACAACAAGGGGGCCGCCGAGCGGGATTGGCGCCCTGGCGATCGCATCAGAACGATCAGGTCACTCCTGCGCGCTCCGGTTGCCAACATCAGACTTTTTGCCGAATTCGGCATGCGCTTCAGCCCCTTTGTCGGAACCGCCTTCATCCAGCACGAGGCATTGGAACCAGATTGCCTACCAAGCTGCCCCCGCCGCTCCACCAGTTTACTCCACTCCTCGATCTGGTACAAAAAACCATGCAACTTCCCTGCCGAGGGGACGATGGCGCGTGCCGGAAGATGATCATCAAGACTCGGTCATTTCATTTGGACCATTTCGACTATTCCCCAAGTCCAGGCTCTTGGAGAAGGATGGTGCGCAGCTTCACATCGGCGGGCGCGCCCTCGACATCCTCATCGTTCTAGCCAAGCGGCCCGGCGAGGTCGTCGGCAAACGGGAGCTGGTGAAGAGCATCTGGGCCGACGTGCATGTCGACGAAGGCAGTCTCCGCTTCCATGTCGCCGCTTTGCGCAAGGTGCTTGGCGATGCAGGAAAGTCAGCCCGCTATGTCGTGAACGTCCCCGGACGCGGCTACTGCTTCGCCGCTCCGCTCGCCCATCCGGCATCCTCAGCCGCGCCGGCCCCCGTCCAAGCCGCGGCGCGCGCATCGCTGCCGCCCTCGCTTGCAAGGATGATCGGACGGGACGATGTCATCGACAGGATTTCAAGCGGGCTCTCGCTGCACCGGTTCATCACCGTGGTTGGCCCAGGCGGCATCGGCAAGACCGCCGTCGCGGTCACCGTCGCACATCGCCGCTCCGCTGATTTCGCCGGGCAGGTCTTCTTCATCGACTTCGGACCGCTGCGGGATCCCACACTCGTCGCAACAGCAATCGCCTCCGCAGTGGGGCTTGCCGTCGGCGCGGATGATCCGCTGCCGGCGCTCTTGGCAAATCTGCAGGACAAGCGGACGCTGCTAATCTTCGACAGCTGCGAACACGTTCTGGAGATCCTGGCGCCGCTCGCCGAACGTCTCATCCGCGACGTGCCGCAACTGCACGTCCTTGCAACCAGCCGGGAGTCGTTCCGCAGCGAGGGCGAGCGGATATTTCGGCTCTTCCCGCTCGACTGTCCGCCCAGGCGCGACGATCTCGGCGTTGGGGAGATTCTCGCCTACCCTGCAGCACAATTGTTTGTCGACCGCATCGCCCAGGGCTCCGGGCCACTCGAGCTCAGCAGGGAAGACGCGTCATTGGTGGCCGATATTTGCCGCCGCCTCGACGGCATTGCGCTTGCGATCGAGCTGGCGGCGAGCCGGGTCAACGCATACGGCATTGCCGGCACCGCATCGCTCCTCGACAGCCGGTTCTCATTGCAATGGCGAGGCCGGCGCACGGCGATTCCCAGACACCAGACACTCAGCGCCGCGCTCGACTGGAGCTACGATCTGTTGTCGGCCTCCGAAGGCACTATCCTGCGACGATTGTCCGTGTTCGTTGGATCGTTCACGCCTGAGGCTGCTGCGGCCGTCGCATCCGGTGACGGTCTCAGCCCGTCCGAAACAAGCGAGGCGATCGACAACCTCGTCACCAAATCGCTGATCGTCACGTCCGGCCGGACACTGCGCTATCGCCTGCTGGACATGACGCGAACCTATGCTCACGGAAAGCTCGCGGCGTCGGGAGAAGAACGACATGTTGCGCAGCGCCACGCGGAATATTTTCGCCACCTGCTCACTCGCGCCGAGACCGAGACATCTGCGCCGCTGCACGCGTGGTTGAACACCTACGCCGGCGAGCTGGACAATGTCCGCGCCGCCCTGGACTGGGCTTTCTCCGCCGATGGCAACGCTGCGCTCGGCATTGCTCTGACGGCAGCGACCGTCACGCTATGGGTGCGCCTGTCGTTGTTCGCCGAATGCCGAGAACGGGCCAGGACCGCCCTAGCGGTGCTGGACGACAACGTGGAAGGTGTCGATCGGCTGCGTATGCAACTCCTGGCTGCCCTCGGCTGGTCTCTGATGTACGGCGAGGGCCGCGCGCGCGAAGCTCGACCGATCCTCGAAGCGACGCACGAGCTCGCGGACCGGCTCGACGACAAGGATTTTCGGCTACGGGCGCTGTGGGGATTGTGCATCGACCAGTTCAACAATGGCGAGTTCGGCAAGGCACGCGCGCTCGCCGATCGATTCACCATTATCGCGGCGAGCTCCCCCGACGAGACAGACCTGATGCTGGCCGACCGACTGATGGCGGTCGCCTTGCACTATCTCGGAGACCAGACCGACGCGGCGATTCGCATCGACCGGGTGAACGCATCGCTGCATGTGCTGACCGAGAAACCGAAGATTTTCCCGCTCGATCTTGGAGTCTCAACGCAGTATTTTCGTGCCCGCATCCTGTGGCTGCGGGGCTCGGCCGACCAGGCGCTGGAGCTCGCCGCACGCAACATCGAGGAAGGCCGAGCGAACGGCCACGCGCTGACCTTCTGCAGCGTGCTCGGACAAAGCGCCTGCCTCCTCAACTTCTTCGCGGGCGACTACGACGCCGCAAAACGCCATGGCGTTGAGCTGCTCGGACATGCCGACCGCCACGCGGTCCGCCCCTGGAGTCTCTGGGCTCGCGCCTTCAACGCGATGATCATTGCGAGGAGCGGTGACATCGCGACAGGCTTGCCGCTGTTGCGCGAGGAGCTCGAGCGCGCAGGCGACACCCGTTTCCTGCCGCGCTTTCTTCCCCTGCTCGGCGAGCTGGCGGCTTGCTTTGGCGAGGCCGGCCAAACCGATCGTGGTCTCGCCGCCATCGAGGACGTCCTTAAGCGCTGCGACGAGCGGCAGGAGCGGTGGTACCTGCCGGAGTTGATCCGTATCAAGGGCGAACTCATGCTCAGGGACGCCGAGCAATCGGCGGGCGCCGAGGCGTGCTTTCGCGAGGCCATGGCAATCGCAGCCCAACAGGGGGCCAACTTCTGGCAGCTGAGATGTGCGATCAGCATTGCCCGCATTAAAATGACGCAGAGCCGAAAAGAGGAGGCGGCCGACGTTCTCGAGGCAGTGTGCAAGCAGCTAACGGAGGGGGCGAACACCGCCGACCTGCGCATGGCGCGAGGCCTGATCACGCAGCTTCAACGCGATCGATAAAACCCGGTCGACGCGATCTCGTCGGCTCCACTCGTGGATTCGACCACCAACGGATCCAGCGTACCTGCGCGATGCCCTAGCCTCCCGCAGCCGCTTGCGCGCGCCGCGGCAGCTTCCAGGCCGGACGGATGAAATGGCAGGTGTAGCCATCTGGATAACGTTCAAGATAATCCTGATGCTCGGGCTCGGCCTCCCAAAACTCGCTGGCGGGCGCGACTTCGGTCACCACCTTGCCGGGCCAAAGCTGCGAGGCCTCGACGTCGGCGATCGTGTCTTCGGCAATCCGCTTCTGCTCGTCGGTTGTGTAGAAGATAGCAGAGCGATAGCTCGTACCCCGATCGTTGCCTTGACGATCGAGCGTTGTCGGATCGTGAATCTGGAAGAAGAATTCCAGCATCGTCCGGTAGCTGGTCTGCGCGGCATCGAAGATGATCTCGATCGCCTCGGCATGCCCTTCGTGGTTACGGTAGGTCGCGTTCTTGACCTGACCACCGGTGTAGCCGACCCGGGTCGAGATCACGCCCGGCTGCTTGCGGATGAGATCCTGCATGCCCCAAAAGCACCCTCCGGCAAGGACCGCTCGCTCTGTCGTCATGCGACGTGCTCCAATTTCAGCGACCATAGCACGTTTTCAACCGCTGTAACCAGCGTCGCGCACTCGCTCCCCTGCTGACGAATGTCGTGATCACATCGATGGCTCGTGGCACAATATCCAGAATGGCTCGCGAGCCGCGATCTGGCCCGTGCGAAGCATTTTCCCGGCGTCATGGATCGAGGCATCATTAGACGCCGTTCGCTCCGCCTCGTCCTCTTGCACTTCCTAACATTTTCTAACACGCCAAGCCGGCTATGCCCCGCCATGGTGGGTCGGCTTTCAGGTGGAAACGATCAGGCATGGCTCTTCTCGACGAAGTGATTGACGCGAATGGCGGCATTGCACACTGGGAGAGCCTGAGCCGGTTCACGCTGCATCTTTCCATCGGCGGAACGCTGTTCTCGGGCGCGGGACATGCCCGCGAATTCAAAGACGTCATCGCAGAGGGGTCAACGCGGACACAGTCGGTCCGCTTCACCGGAATCATGGGCGGAGAACTGTCGGGGTCGCTTCAGCCGGACGCGATCACCATCGAAAGCGTCGACGGCGAGATCTTGCGGACCTGGAGCAACCCGGGCCTTCCCTTCGACGCCGGCCCACAGATCCTCTCAGACGAACTGCATCTGATTTTCTTCTGCGGCGTCACAATCTGGAACTATCTGACCACGCCATTTCTCCTCGCGCATCCCGATGTGGTCGTGGAAGAACTGCCGTCGTGGAAGGAAGGCGCCGAAATGTGGCGGCGCCTGCGAGCACACTTGCCGCCGACACTTGTCACCTTTGCAGGCGAGCAGATCTTTTACTTTGACGAGAACGCCTTGCAACGCAGGACCGACCACGATCTTCTTGGCTTGAAGGTCGCGCATCACTCCTGGGCCCATGAGAGCTTCGGCGGCATCCTGGTGCCAACCCTTCGCCGCTCGCAGACGAGTCAGCCTGATGGAACCGTCAACGCCAAGCCTGTTCTGATGGACGTCGAGATCTTCGACGCCTCTTTCGAATAGGAGCCGCGAGAAACAAATGTGCTACTGAGGCTGCTTCATGTCGGTCCGCCGCGTTGTTCGGATGACCTGGATCTGCGACCATCGTCATGGGAGACACATCTCATGGGACGCGTGCTTTCGGTGAATGTCGGCTTGCCACGTGACATCTCCTGGAAAGGCAGAACGGTCCATACCGGCATTTGGAAGGCGCCGGTGAGCGGACCTTGCAAGGTACGCCGCCTCAACATCGATGGCGACGGACAGGGCGACTTGGCGGGCCACGGCGGCGAGCACCGAGCCGTGCTGGTGTATCAGCATGAGTCCTACCAGTACTGGCAGAAGCAATTGGGTCGCTCCGACCTGGCTTACGGACAGTTCGGCGAAAACCTCACCGTCGATGGCCTGCCCGACGCTGACGTATGCATCGGAGACCGCTACCGGATCGGAAGCGCTCTGTTCGAGGTGACGCAGCCTCGGGTGACGTGCTACCGGGTCGGCATCCGAATGAACGAATCGGACATGGCCGCACTGCTAGTGAAGCACGGCCGGCCCGGCTTCTACCTTCGTGTGCTGGAGGAAGGGGACGTCAAAGCCGGTGACGAGATCGCACTGATCGCTTCCGGGCCCGAGCGCATGAGCGTATCCGAGATCGACGCGCTGCTTTATCTGCCCGGTCACTCTCGCGAACAGCTCCAGCGTGCCCTGCGCATTCCGGCGCTGAGCTCAGGGTGGCGCCGCTCCTTCGAGGCACTACTCGCCCAGGAGGACGAGCCTGGCGCCGGACCGGGAAACGCCGGGCTGGGTCCGGCATCCGGCCCAGCGCCGGCGTGGTCGGGGTTTCACTCCTTCCGCGTGGTACGCAAGGTGCGTGAAACCGACAATGTGACCTCCCTGTGGCTCGCGCCCGCGGATGGCCAGCCTGTCGCGCCCGCCCTTCCCGGACAGTTCATCGTCGTGCGCCTCGGAATGCCATCCGAAGCCGCGCTCTTACGCAGCTATTCGCTGTCGGGACAGCCAAACGCCGCAGTCTACCGCATCAGCATCAAGCACGAGCCGCATGGCGCGGCCGGCACCTTTATCGACAAGCACCTCGATGCCGGCGACATCGTGCAGGCAAGTGCCGCACGCGGCAATTTCACGCTGCGCCCGGGTGACGTGCCCGTCGTTCTCCTCAGCGCCGGAATTGGTGTAACACCCGTGCTCGCGATGCTCCACGCGCTGTCGGCCGAAGCTTCCACCAGGGAGATCTGGTGGCTGCACGTGACCCGCAACGGCCGGGAGCATGCATTTGCCGCCGAGAGCCGCGAGCTTCTCGCGACGCTCCCGCATCATCACAGCACCATCTTCTACAGCGCGCCAGAGCTTGGCGATCGGCTCACGTCCGATTTCGACTTTGCAGGGCGGCTGAACACACAGGCCCTGACCGAGCTCGGCGTTCCCGGCTATGCCGACTTCTACCTCTGCGGTCCGTCGACCTTCATGAGCGACCTGACCGCCGGCTTGGCAGCACTGGGTGTAACGCCAGACCGCATCCATACCGAGCTGTTCGGGACTGGCCCATCGATTTCACCCGGCATTGCCGCGTCGCCGCGCAAGGCGCCGCATCTACCGGCAGGACCGGCAGGTGGCGGACCAATGGTGTCGTTCGCCCGAAGCGGTCTCAATGTTCACTGGAGTTCGTCCTACACAACGCTGCTGGAGCTCGCGGAAGCCTGTGACGCGCCTGTGCGGTGGTCGTGTCGAGCCGGCGTATGCCACACCTGTGAAACCGGGCTGGTGGCCGGGACGGTCAGCTATCAGCCGGCTCCAGTTGATGCCCCGATGGCGGGGAACGTGCTGATCTGCTGCGCTCATCCCGAGGGCGACATCGTGATCGATCTGTGATGGCCGCGGGCTGCTTCGGGAGCCGAGCCATATCGTTCACAAGGTCTACAATGGCTACTGGTTCTTCGGACGTCCCACCATCGAAGAACTGCGGCAGGACTGCGAGCCGTCAGCTGCCGTCCACGACAGTGTGCATGAATTTCCCGGCGTCCCCCGCCGAACTTGAGCCACCTCAAGGCACCGTCTGTTGATCCCTGGAAACTGCAGCCTTGGCCGAACAGCAGTCGTTCGGATGTTGAGGGCCCCGAGCCGAATGGCTCGGTATCGAGGTGATGACGATGCAGATCCTTGCGGAGGCCGAAACTGCGCTCAAAGAGCTCGAGCGCGACATCGACAGGCTGCGATCACAAGAACTTCGCGAGGCAATCCAGCAGCGCATCGACGAGCAACGAAGAGCCATCATGGCGTTACGCCGGCTCTACAACTAGCGTCTAGCGCGGAAGGCATTGAGCGAATGACCGACAGCTTCTTTGCTGTATTCGCGGCTCCTTGTGACCAAAGCATTTCTTTTCGCCGAAGCACTTACCTCTCCTGCGCGCGCTTCCAGGCTGCGGGGCTCGTCTTGACCATGCGTGAAAATACGCGCGTGAAGTGGCTTTGATCGGCGAAGCCGGCATTGAGGGCGATCTCACTCAGCGGTTGATCGCTGTTGAGCATCAGCTCTTTCGAGCGTTCAATTCGTTGAAACAATAGCCACCTGTGCGGCGGACAGCCCATTGTCCGTCGAAATGCGTGGCTGAAGTGACTGCATGACAGGTGACACGCTTGGGCGAGATCCGGCAACCTTACATTACCATTCAAATCTGCGAGCAGCATTTCCTTGGCCCGGCGCTCTTGCCATGGAGAAAGGCCACCCCGAGCGATCTTGGGACGCGCGCCAGACGATCCATATGCTTCGAGCACATGCGCCGCCAGTGCTCGCCAAGCGTGGTCGAGAAAGATCCTGCTCGTCTGCTCCGGGCGCGTCAGAGCGGGCAGAAGCGCCATCGCAACGTGGGTCACGACGGCGTCCGTTTTCTTTTCCGCAAGGGGACAATGCAGCGCTTCCGCCACCCGTGTCCCCTGCCCTTCAGCGACCTCGTCGAGAGACGATTGTGGTATGTAGAAGTTGGCGACGTCAAACGAGCTCTGGATATCCGCCCGCCAAGAGTGTCGCATATCGCTGATGTGGATTGTTCCGGCCGGGAGAGAAGGACTGGCGCAGTGCCTGTCGTCAACCCACAGGTCATATGAAGAAAGTTCATCCAGGTGCACGCACACCGCGTAGCCGGCTTTCCTAGCTTGCGGATCCGTCAGGCCGTGCCCAGCCCGGTCCCTTGAAGCATGTGAGATCACCACATCGTCTTCGCCGGCCGGAATGGTCAAATGCTTCAGGCGATCAACGCGGGCGACGGTCGTCTGTGCTATGACGACGCTTCCGTATTTTGAGGTCGTCCGGCGCGTCCTAATCGTTCCGAGCGTCTGCGCGGACCAGCCTGAGCTTGCGGCGGGTTGATCGAGCACGCTCATGTCGGGCTCCCCAAATCGGAGGGAATGACGATGGGGACGCCCGCTGGCTCGGTCCGATGGCACAAACCCGGCGATGGAGCTGCGGCATGAAGCTTCGGAATCAGAGCAAAATCAGCTGCAGCGACTGCATTTTCTAAGGCGGGCTTGGCTCGCTGACATTTTGGCCGCGCGCGTGCCCGCCCGGTACAACGCAAGCAGGGTCGCTTCGACGGTAGCGGCCAGTTTGAACAGCCGCAAAACCTCCCCCTGTGGGCCTCCTTCAATCCGTGCATCTATGGACGCTCTCGTGTTGGTCGCTCCGTACCTCCAAGCTACAGGTCCTGAGCAAGGACGGCGGTTAGAACATCCGAGCCGCGTGTTAGAATGCCCAAATACGGTTGTTAGATTATGTGAGGGCCCCCGCTCAGGCGAGTAAGCAACCCAAGTTCCTCATCAATCCGACACGGCGAGCCTTGAGGAAATCATTGAGCAACTTCCTGGCTCTGTCGAAATCATGGCAATCGAAACCGTTGGTACGGTCGTCAACACGTATTCCAACAGCTCCACGGAAACCTGGAACGTGCGCGGCGAAACGCCACAGGCCGCGCTGGCTGGCGCGGTGGCAGGTCGGTCCTACGTCCTCGGCCCATGATGCGCGACCGATTGCTCCGAGAGCCGCTCCAGCACGTCGCGCACCAGTCCTTGCAAAAGATCGAGCTTGTAGCCCGTCATCGGCAATGGTTTGGCACCCGAGCTTGCCGCTGTTGCCGCTTCTGCGATCGTTTCCTCATTGGCAACCTTGCCAGTGAGCTGGACTTCTGCCGCGGTAAGGCGAAGCGGCACGGGCGCAATACCGCCGGCAGCAAGACGCACGAGCTGGAACTTGCCGCCAGTGATCACAACGCGCGCGCAGAGCTCCACGAGCGGCCATTCCGCATGGGCCCGGCCAATCGCTCGTTTGTAGCAAGCGCGTTCGCCTTCGAGCGGAGCAGGAAGCATAATGTTCTTGATCATCTCGCCTGCTGCCAATGTATGATCTGCGTGCGCGACCGAGCCATCGCCGAGCAGGCCGGCTATCGTCAATTCGCTGCGGCGGTCCGTGATGATTCTCGCTTCATAAGCGAGCAGAGCTGCAGCCATGGTCGAAGGATGCGGCGCGACGCAGTCACCGAGATCGAAGGCAACGCCATAGAGATGATTGCCTGATCGGGCAGGACAAGTGCTGCCGCTTTTCTTCAGACAATCAATGTCGGCGCGGCGGAAATACCAGCAGCGTGAACGCTGCGCGAGATTGCCGCCGAGAGTTGCGACATGGCGCACCTGTGGCGTGGCGAGCCCTCGTGCGCTCGCCGCGATGCCGGGATAGGCGGCGGATATGCGTGCATCGGTCGCGATCGCGGCGATGGTGGTCAGCGCGCCGATCTGAACGGCGCCCTCGGCGTCCCAGGCAATCGTCTTATCGCCAATAGCAGAGATATCGATCGGCGCTCCCTGCGACACGCCGCTACGACGGCGTTCGCTGAAGTCGGTCCCTCCAGCGCGGAATTCAGGCGTGGGATTTGCAGTGATCACGGCGACACTCATGCTGCATCCCTCCCCTTCAGCGCGGCGACCAGACGATCGGGCCGGAACGGAATTTCGGTCAGTCTCACGCCGATCGCATTGCGGATGGCGTTGGCGATCGCAGGTGACGTCGGCACGGTCGCGACTTCGCCGATGCCGACGCTGCCGCCCGGCACATGCTCGAAGCCGGCCTCGTCGAAATGCACCTCGAGTTTCGGCATGTCGGCAATGCCCGGAATGCGGTAGTCCTCCATGCTGCCGCTCAGGATATGGCCGCTCAATGGATCGGTCTCCCGGGTCTCGTAAAGTGCGTAGCCGACGCCCTGGATCACGGCGCCCGCTGCCTGGCTCCGCGCCAGGGTCGGGACGGCGAGCTTGCCAACCGCAAGGCCCGTATAGGCGTTGAGCACGCGCACATGCCCAAGCCAGGTATCGACCTCGACCTCCATCACCTGCACCGAACTCGGCACGCCGGCGCCGACCACCATGTGGTTCATCAGACGCAGCACCCAGCCGAACACCCGGCCTATGAGTCCTGCCTCGTGCAGCGCAGGCCTCACACCGGGCGGCGGCTTGCCGTCCTCCTGACGTCTCGCCGACACAGCGATATCGGGAGCTGCCGCGATCATCTCGCGCCACGGCGCGTTCGAGCCCGGAGCGGGTGTTCGAGAAGCGGTACGCTTGATTTCCGCTTTCAGCTTTTCAATCGCGAGCAACGTCGGCGGCACCACCGAAGCGGTGACACGGCTGCCGCCGGAGCCCGGTCCGGGCGGCAGGTTGGAGCGGCCGATCCGAACTTCGATATCCTGCGGCTCGAGATCGAACGCGCTGGCGACGGTGTTCGCAATCACGCTGCGCGTGCCCGTGCCGATATCCTGCACCGCACAGCTTGCGACGATACGGCCGCCCTCGACCGCGAGCTCGACCGAGGAGCCGGTCTGCCAGAGATAGAGCCAGTAGCCGGCGGCGACGCCGACCCCGCGGCGGAAGCGCCCGGTCTGGGAGGCGGCCGGATTGCGGCTCTTCCAGACGTCGAGGCCGGCAGCCCAGTCATATAGGCGCTGACGGTTGGGATCGGGGTCCCAGAGCTTGCGCAGCTGAATCGGATCGATGTTCATGCGCAATGCCGCTTCGTCCACCGCCTGCTCCAGTGCAAACGACATCGGCGGACCGCCGGGGCCACGGAACGGCGCGCCCGGCGGCAAATTGCTGAGCACGTCGAAGTCAACGAGCTCCTTTGCTTCGGCCGGATAGATCAGCCGGGCCAGGCCGGCGATCAGCGAGTTCACGGCGGCGCCCGTATCGGCATGGGCTGTCAGCGACAGCGCCTTGAGGCGGCCTTCCGCCGAAGGCAGCAACGACACCTTTAGCTCGGCGGCCGGACGATAGCCGGTGACGGAAAGCTCCTCCTCACGATCAAAGGCGACACGCACCGGCGCCTTCGCGGCGCGCGCAAGCTCGATCGCGGCGATGGTCTCCAGCCCGACGCTGCCCTTGGAGCCGAAACCGCCGCCGACATGATCGGCGATCACATGCACCTTGTCGTGTGGAAGGCCGTAACGCTTGGCGATCTTTTCCATGCTCTCGTGAATGGCCTGGGTCGAGATGTGCACCGTGAGCTGATCGCCGTCGAACCTGGCCACGGCGGCATGTGGTTCGAGGCTTGCGTGCTGTTGCGTCGAGACGCGGAAGGTCTCCTCGACCAGCAGCGGATTGCGTTGCTGGCGCGCCTCGTCGAGCCAGCTCTTCGCCTGCTTGGGCCTTTGCGAGAACGGCGCCGAAGGTCCGCGCACATTTCCCCTCCACGACACCGGAGCCCCGCCGGCGCCCTCGGACACGTTGCCGGCACGCTTGCGGTCCTTCTTTCCGAACACCACTGGAGCATCGTCTCGCCGCGCTGCATCGAGCCCGATCACCGCAGGCAACGGCCCGGCTTTGAAAGTAATGGCAGCGATTGCCTTCAGCGCGGTACGGCGATCCTTGGCCGCGACGGCTGCAATCGGCGAGCCGACGAAGCGGACCATGTTGTCGTCGTCGAGCAGCGAAACGACCGCTGCAACGCCGGCCATGGCGCGGGCCGGCGCCAAATCCAGCCCGGTGATTTGGGCATGCGCGACGTGCGAACGTAGGATGCCCCCCTCGAGCTGGCCGTCATGATGAATGTCGACGGTGTAACGGGCCAGTCCCGTCACCTTTTCCCGGGCTTCCAGTCGCGGCGCGATCGGATCGATGCCGTCGAAGCGGCCCGAGCATGCTTCGGCCACGGCGCGATAGATGCCTTCATAGGCGCCGCAGCGGCAGAGATGTCCCGATAGCGCTTCGACGATCTCCTCGCGCGAGGGTGTCGCCATGCCCTTGGCCGCACGCCAGTCATCATGAAACGCAGTGGCTTCGACGACAAAGCCGGGCGTGCAGAAGCCGCATTGCAGAGCGTCGTGCGCCATGAACGCCTTTTGCATAGGGTGCAACCCGGCTGCTCCGACTCCCTCGATGGTTATCAGCGATTTGTCGGCGGCCGCCTGCGCCGGCAAAAGGCAACTCACGACGGGCGCGCCGTCGAGCAGGACGGTACAGGCGCCGCAGACCCCGGAGCCGCAGACCAGTTTGGTGCCGGTGAGGCCGGCGTCGCGGATAACATCGATCAACAGCGCATCCGGGTCATCGGGCAACACCAGAGGCCGTCCATTGACAGTCGTGGTGGTCATTTTCGGACTCCTGCCTTGCGTAGTGACTTCTTTGCAGACGACGCCATTTTCGCAGGCGGCGCCATTGCGCCGGCGATCAGCATACGCAGCATCGTCTTGAGCTGTTTCAGGAACGCGTCGACTGGCTGCATGGAAGGGAACGCGGATTTGGTGCCGTGAACCGCCATCTCGACGCAGCGCGCGAGCTCGCGCACACTGACGCCACTTTCGAGCGTAAGCTTTCGCTTGCGGCACACCCGCGCAATCGTGGTTGCAATCTCATCGGAGAAGCGGATGGAATAGCTCTGGTAGAGGTCGCGCGCCTGCGCGAGATGCTCTGAGAACAGCTCCTCGGTATGGGGCGAGTCCTTGAGCGAAGCGAGCATCGACTGCATTCGCGCGCCGATCTCGGCAACCAGGATGTCGGCAAGCTCGAGGCCCGCTTCTTCCGCCACCTTCGCGGCGGCGATCTCGGCAGCGAGCCCCTGCTCGTAGAGCCGCTCGATCACAGCACGAAACAGAGCTTCCTTCGAGGCGAAGTGATGATAGAGCGCTTGCCGCGTCAGTCCGGCTTCCTCCGCGGCCTGCTCAATCGATGAGCGGCGGAAGCCATGGCGCCGGAACACGAGCATGGCGGCGTCAAGGATCCGGTCCTGCGGAGGGGCTTTGGCCTGCATTCTGTCAGATTTGACAGATGTGGACGAACTGTCAAATCACAGATTGATGACGCCACCTTTCACGTAGTAGCCAAAGCAGGCCTCCGCCTTGCCCTGGGACTGGAGCTTCTCCGTCCGCTTCTTGGTGGCATCCGCTCGTGCCTTCGCCGAGGAAAGCGTGCCCCACCTCGGCATCGCGAGCTCCAGGCCGCGGCCGAGTTGCGGGCAACCGGCGCCGGCTAGTCCGGGAAGAGGTCCGGCATGGACGGCAGGTTGCCGGTGAGTCCGCTCTCCTGCTGCACTTCGAACAGCCGCCGGATGGCATCGGCGTTTTTAGTCATCGAGTAGAGATTGCGCATTGTCAGGTTTGCAGAGCGGCCTGGCCGGGGCGCTGGCCAGTTGTACCACCGTCGCAGTCGGCCGGCGATTAGCCCTCGCGCACCGGCTGCACCGGAGCCGGCCAGCCTGGTCGTGGACCAAGGGTGGTCGGCGGATGGCGCAGCGTGGCCAAGTCGACGTCCCGCCGCAACCTCGCAGCGGGAGCACTCGATCTCCAGCCAGGGATAACCGCCGATGATCGCATGGTGATCGCTGGCGACGGTCGACCGGCCGCCGGCCGCAGCACACTCGCTGGAGCTATGCGCTATCGTGCTGGCCGCGGCTCTCGATTGCAACGGAGCCAGGAAACAGCCGGCGGATCAGCAAATAAAAAATGGGCGTGAAGATCAGGCCGAACAGCGTGACACCGATCATGCCGAAGAAGACGGCAACGCCGACCGCTTGTCGCATTTCGGCACCCGAGCCACTCGAAATGACGAGCGGCAGGACGCCGAGAATGAAGGCAAACGAAGTCATCAGAATAGGCCGCAGCCGCAAACGGCACGCCTCGATCACCGCCTCCAGTCGATCGCCGCCCTCGCGCTCGATATCGCGAGCAAATTCGACGATAAGGATGGCATTTTTGGCGGCGAGGCCCACCAGCACGATGAAGCCGATTTGGGTCAGGATGTTGATGTCCTGTCCCATAACGCGTACCCCAACGGTCGCCGCCAGCAGGCACATCGGCACGATCAGCAGCACGGCGAAGGGCAGGCTCCAACTGCCATATTGCGCCGCCAGAACCAGAAATACGAACAGCACGCAGATCGGAAAGATAAAAAGCCCCGCGTTCCCGCTCGTCGCCTGCTGATACGACAAATCGGTCCATTCGAAAGAAAAGCCGCTCGGCAGCGTCTGAGTGGCGAGATTGCGCATGATGTTGAGCGCGGTCGCGGAGCTGGTGCCTGGCATCGTGTCGCCTTGCACTTCCGACGCTGGATACAAATTATACCGAGAAACTCGCTCCGGTCCCGCCTTGTCGGTGAGATTCAACACACTGCCAAGTAGCACCATGTCGCCGGCCCTGTTGCGCGTCTGTAGCCGAGCGAGATCAGTCGTATCCTTGCGGAACGGCAGGTCGGCTTGGGCGGTGACACGATAGGTGCGGCCGAGAATGTTGAAGTCGTTGACATAGGCCGAACCGAAATAGGTCTCGATCGTATCGGTGACGTTCTGGATCGGCACCCCTAGCATCTGCGCCTTCTGTCGGTCGATCTCGACGAACACTTGCGGAGTGTTGGCCGTGAAAGGCGAAAACACGGCCGTCAGGCCGGGCACCCGCCGAGCGGCGGTGACTAGTTCGTCGGTTGCCGCCGCCAGCATCTCGGGCCCACGGCCTTGCCGATCCTGGATGCGCATCGCAAAGCCGCCCCCGGTACCGATGCCCGGCACCGCGGGTGGTGGCACCACAATGATGAATGCACTTTCGATCACCGACAGCCGCTTGCGCAGCTCCGCGGTGATCCTGGCCGCCGTCAGTCCCTTCTTGAGCCGCGCTTCGGGGTTGTCGAACACTGGAAACAGAGCGGCGGCGTTGCTCGACTGGGTTCGGGTCGCGCCAGACAGCCCTGCTAACGCCGGCACCCGCACGACGCCCGGAGTGTCCAGCGCGATCGCCTCGATCTGGCGCACCACTTCGGTGGTGCGCGCGAGCGAAGCGGCGCCGGGCAGCTGCACCGAGACGATCACGTAGCCGCGGTCCTGCGCCGGAATAAATCCTTGCGGCGTGGTGTAGAGCAACCAACCGGCACCACCGATCAGCGCCATGTAGATGACGAGCATCGGCACCGAATGCCGGATGACGAAAGCGGCCGCCAGGCCGTAGCCTTGGGACATCCGATCAAAGCCGCGATTAAATGCAGCCGTCGCCCCGCCCCAACCACGGGCAACAACATTCCAGCTTGCCGGCGAACGCTTGTCCTGATGCGGCTGCAAAATGATCGACGCCAGAGCCGGCGACAGCGTGAGCGAACAAAAGCATGAGATCGCGGTGGCAACCGCGATGGTGATGGCGAATTGCTGAAAAAACTGGCCGGAAATCCCGCCGAGAAAAGCCGTCGGTACGAACACTGCGCACAAAACCAGTGCTATCGAAACCAATGCCCCGCCGACCTCCTCCATCGTGCGAAGCGCCGCCTCGCGCCGTCGCATCCCAGCCGCGAGATGCCGCTCGACATTCTCCACCACCACGATGGCGTCGTCGACCACAATGCCGACCGCGAGCACGAGTCCGAACAGCGTCAGATTATTGATGGAGAAGCCGAGCGCCGCCATCACCGAGAAAGTGCCAACCAGCGACACTGGAATAGCGATGATCGGGATGATCGCGGGTCGCCATCCCTGCAGGAACACCAGCACGACGATGACCACCAAGATCATCGCCTCGTAAATGGTCTTGATCAGCTCGGATACCGATTGCGCGATGAACTCGGTCGGATTGTAGCCTATGTTGTAATCAAGCCCCTTGGGGAAGTCCGCCTTCAGCCGCTCCATTGTGCTGGAAATCGCCCTTGCGGTCGCTAGCGCATTGGAACCTGGACGCTGGGACACCAGCAGCGCCACGGCCTGTTTCCGCAGCAGTAAACCGTTGGTCGTGGAGGTAAGCGCGCCGAGTTCCACGCGGGCGACGTCACGTAATCTCACGGTGCGGCCATCGTTACCGGCCTTCAGCACGATGTCCTCGAACTCAGCAACATCCTTGAGCCGGCCAGTAAAAGTGAGGCTCGGCTGAAACGCCCGATCGGCAATCGGCGGCTCGGCGATCTGGCCGCCGGCGATTTGCAGGTTCTGCGCCCGGATGGCGCCCAACACATCGCTGGACGTCATTCCCAGGCTGGCGATTTTGTCCGGATCGAGCCACAGCCGCATCGAATAGTCGCGCGCGGCGAAAATCTGAATGTCCCCTATCCCATCAAGCCGCAGCAGCTGGTCGCGCACCTGGCGAAGCGCATAGTTGGAGATATACAACTGATCGTAAGTGTCGTCCGGTGACAGCATGAATACGACCATCAAGAGGTCGGGGCTGTTCTTGCGAGTCACGACGCCCGTACGCTGCACTTCCTCCGGCAACCGCGGCTGCGCGATGGCGACGCGGTTTTGCACCAGCACCTGGGCCTTATCGAGGTCGGTTCCGAGCTTGAAGGTTACCGTGACGGTCAATTGGCCGTTCGAGGTGGCCTGGCTGTAAAGATACAGCATGTCCTCGACGCCGTTGATCTCCTGCTCAATCGGCGTTGCCACCGTGTCCGAGACGGTCTGCGCCGATGCGCCGGGATATTGCGCTGTGACCACGACAGTCGGTGGTGCCACCTGCGGATATTCCGCGACCGGCAAGGTCTGATAAGCGATCACGCCCACAATCAGCAGCACGATCGACAAGACCATGGCCAGGATCGGCTGGTTAATGGACAGGCGCCCTAAGTTCATGGCTTGGCGTCGCCCACCTTGGCCGCATGCGGCGCCACCTTGGCGCCCACGCGGGCACGTTGAAGCCCGTCGATGATGATCCGGTCCTCGGGCCTCAGGCCCTGCTTGATAACGCGCAGCCCGTCATCGAGCGCGCCGAGCGTCACCGGCTTGGCCTCGACGAGGTCATCATCCTTGACCACATAAACGATCTTGCGCGACTGATCGGTGCCGATGGCGGCGTCCGGCAACAACAGTGCCTCATAGGGCGCGCTGCCGAGGACACGGACCCGCGCGAATTGACCGGGCAGGATCGACAGATCGTCGTTGTCAACCAGAGCACGCCCGCGGAGTGTACCGGTGCCGACGTCCAGACGGTTGTCCAGAAAGTCCACCTTGCCCGCGCGGGACGGTTTAGTTTCGCCCGCCATGATGATCTGTACAGGATTGGGCGTATCGCGAGAGCTTGGTCGCTTGCCCTCGAACCAAAGCCTGCTGTTCCGCTGATAGATCGATTCATCCATATCGAAATAGACGTGGATTGGATTCATCGATACGATCGAGGTGAGCAAGGTCGCACCGCTTTCGGACCCTTGCACCAGATTTCCGACGGTCACCAGATGACGGCTGATCCGCCCCGCAATCGGAGCCGTCACCTTGGTGAATTCGACATCCAGTTCAGCGCGTTTCAGCGCGCCTTCCGCCTGCAATGTCGCCGCCTCGGCCGCAGCCAACGACTGCTTGCGCTGATCAACGATGTTTTCCGAGATGGCCTGTGTCCGAATCAAGGTCGTAGCGCGCTCGAGCTCGCGTTGTGCGAGTTCCACCTTCGCCTTGGCGTCGGCCAATTGACCTTGCGCCTGCTCGGCTGCGGCCTGATACTGGCGCGGATCGATTTCGTAGAGCAGGTCGCCGACGTTAACGATAGCGCCGTCCTTGAATGCCACTTTGGTCACAAAACCGGTCACACGGGCGCGGATCTGCACCTGTTCCACTGCGTCGAAGCGGCCCGTAAATTCGTCCCAATCCGTGACCATCCGTTTCGTCGGCTGAGCCACCGTCACCGGCGGGGGCGGAGGTGCCGCCGCCTGCTCAGGCGGTTTGTCGCAGCTAGCAAGCAACACGACGGAGGAGGCGACGACAAAGAATAAGGTGCCCCTGAGCAATGGACAAAGGCCGTTGCTACTCGCGCTCATCACTTTCCCCGGTGAACCGCCCAACAGCTGCCCCTCCACGTCATCATTGCAGCATATCGCTACAATCAGCTCCACGGTAGCCCTTTCAATACAGCGACAGCGCTCCTGAAGTCGGGAACTCGCTTCGCGAGCTCGATCCAGCAAGGCCGTCGTCCAGAGATCGTTTCATTCGCTTGACGGTTTAGCTGCGTGTACCCGCAAACCACGACCCGCAGCAGAAGTCGCTGCGGGTCGCACCGAAATATATTGTATTCCGCCTCGATTATCGGTCGGCAGACTCGATGAACGCGGCGACCTCCCGCGGATGAGACAGCATCACTGCATGGCTGCTGCTGATCTCTTCCACACGCGCACCGCTTCGCTTGGCCATCTTTCTTTGCGAGCTCGGGGTTATCATGCGGTCGTTCGACGGGATCAGGAAGACGCTTGGCTTCGTCTTCCAGCCCACCTTCGTGACCTTCGCTTCAACGGCCTGCAGTCCCCAGGGCACTTGCGCGACCGCCATGAACTCGGTGAGCGCCACGGGGGAATCCGCCGCAAAGGACGTCGGAAACTTCGCGGGATCGACCAGGAGATAGCCGTTCTCCGGAGGCAGCAGGGGCGCCTTCGCCTCGCCGGGCTCTGCTGGCCATGCATTGAGCGATGCGGCAGATTCGCCAGTGTCCGGCGCAAAAGCTGCGAGGTACGCTAAGCTTTTGACCTTCGGATTCTCGCCAGCTTGCGTGATCACCATGCCGCCATAAGAGTGTCCCACCAGCACGACAGGATATTTGGCTGTTGCGATCACAGCTTCGGTCGCGGCCACGTCACCTTCGAGTGTGATGGTCGGATTCTGGACCACCAACACTTCGTAGCCGTCCTTCTTGAGAATATCGTATACCGCTTGCCAGCCAGAGCCGTCGACGAACGCTCCGTGGACGAGGACGACGGATGTCGTTTTCTGCGGCTGAGCTCCCGAGGAGGTCGACGTCATGGCAAGCGCGGAGAGCGCCAGCAAAGGTGCGAGGTACTTCATCTGAATTCCTTTCGTGTTGTGGCCGGCATGACCAGTCAGCCAGCTTCGGCTCCGTGCGAACGTCTTGCATCAGTGGCGGTCGTTAATTCGGTCGAGAAAGTCGTTGATCAACGGCGCCATCACGTCGAGTTGGTCCTCGAGTGCGAAGTGGCCGGAGTCGAGGATGTGCAACGCGGCTGCCGGCAAATCGCGCAGATACGCATGCGCGCCTGCTTCAGCGAAGACCTTGTCGTTCTTGCCCCAGAGGATCAGAGCGGGTGGTTGACGTTCGCGGAAAAACGCCTGGAAGGCCGGGTAAAGCGGGACGTTGGTCGCGTGGTCGTACAGCAGGTCGAGCTGAATATCCTTGTTGCCTGGACGATCCAGCAGTGCCTGGTCGTGGACCCAGTTGTCGGGACTGATGCGCGTCAGATCGCGCACGCCATCGGTGTACAGAAACTTCGTCGACTGGTGCGAGACGAGGAATGAAAGCGCATTTCTTCGCTCTTCCGTTACTTCTTTCCAATACGCCTTGATCGGGTCCCAGGCCTCTCCCAGTCCTTCTTCATAGGCATTTCCGTTCTGGATGATGAGGCCAGTTACTCGCTCCGGATGCTTGAGGGCGAGGCGATAGCCGACCGGGGCGCCGTAATCCATGACGTACATGGCGTAGTGGCTAGCGCCGAGTTTATCGAGCAACACGTCGATCATCTCGGCATAGTTCGCGAACGAATAGGAAAACCGACTGCGGTCGGGCGCGTCGCTCTCCCCGAAGCCGGGATAATCCGGCGCAATGACATGATAGGTGTGAGCCAGCTTCGGGATCAAATTGCGGAACATATGGGATGACGTTGGAAAGCCGTGCAGAAGGAGAACGACGGGTCCGTCGACTGGCCCAGCCTCCCGGTAGAACATATTCACGCCGTTGATCGCGGCCGCGCGGTAATGAACCGTCGAAGCGCCCGCGCCGCAGGCCACAGTTGGCAGATTACAGTCATGAGCGGGCACCCCCGCGGGCTCTCCGAACGATGGAGATGCGCCTGCAATCGTCAGGGCAATGACAGTCGCGAAAGAAAGACGCATGGCAGCTCCTTCGGCCGTACAACCGATTCATTCCGCAATAGTCAGATACGATCGGCATCACTTGGCGAATCTGTTGATCCGTTGATTGCGCAATCCGCGAAAGAAGCGAGATTGGTTGCGTGATATCTCCGGCCGGCAGTCGCCGAGTTGTCGCAACTCATGCTCGGCAAGCGACGTCGCAAATATCTGCTAAAAGAGATCATCGTACGTCCACGACTTCCGCGACGATTGCCGTACGTTCGGCCAGAGTGGGAACCTTGGCCAAGTAGGCCTGATAATGCTGCGACGCGCGATGCGCTTCGACTGCGGCGCCATCTCGATAGAGCTCGTCAAGGACGTAACGATGATCGTCCACACTGTCGCGCCAGATGTCCCAACGCAGATTGCCGGGCTCTGCCCTGCAATGTGGCGCCATACTGACAAGCAATTCTCTAAGCTCGAGACTCTTGCCGGGGTGGGCGACCAGAATGGCAGTAATCTTTGACGGCATTGTTCAACCGACTTTCTTTGTGACTGCGACCCGCCGAGGCGGGCAGGTTAAGCTTGCCTGCTTCTGAGCGCCGCCAGCAGCTCCTTCGCCAGGGGCCCGGCCGATGCGGGATTTTGCCCGGTGATCAGGCGTCCATCGACGACGACGTGCGGCTGCCAGTTTGCTGCAGACGTATATTCAGCCCCCTCCGCCCGCAGAGCATCTTCAAGCTCGTACGGAACATCTTCACGTGCGTAATCGTACTCTTCCTTCTTCGAGAACGATGTCAGCTTCCTTCCCTGCACGAACGGCTTGCCGTCCCCAAGGTCGACACCGAGAAGCGCGCACGGACCGTGGCAGACGGCGGTCACGAATTTTCCCGTGCTCCACGCGCGCACGACTGCATCTTGAACGATATGGTTTCGCTGGATATCGACCATCGGTCCAAGACCGCCTGGTACGAGGATGGCATCAAAGTCCGCGGCGTCCACCTCGGCCAGCTTCCGGCTGCGATTGAGGCGGCGAAAAGCCTTGCTTTCCAGGAAGGCTTTCTGCGCAGGATCTTGCTCGTCATAGGCATCGTAAGGCGTCCATCCCCCTCTTAGGGAAGCGAACTCGACCGCGATGCCTGCCCTGTCGAGAACATCGAACGGATGCGCAACCTCGGCGAAAAAGAAGCCCGTCTTGCGATTCTGCGGGCCGATCACTGCTGCGTTGCTGACGATAAACAGGACGTGTTGGGTCATGATTGGCTTCCTGGACTGCTCCGCAAAGACAGATGCGCAACGACATTATCGCCGGTCGCCAAAGCCGTATTTGCGAATCCTGCGGAATCATACGCAATAACTGCGGTCACTCGGATCGGACCCGCCGGCTTTGCCTCGATCTCGCCGCAGCATAATTCTCGATAGTGCCCAGGAGTGAGGTTTGCAGCCTTGCGGAAGACGCGCGCGACGTTGCTTGCGAGCCAAAGCCGAATTCAAGGCGATTTCCAACCAAGGAGATCCGTCGCGCGAGGTCATGCCGTGCGGCCTGAATACGCCGATCCGTTACGTATCGGTGCGGTGACAATCCAGTCGCTTCGCGAAACAGCCGGCAGAAATGATAGGGGCTGAGACAGGCCTGAGCTGCCAGATCGTCGAGTCTGACTTCGTCTCCCAGAGACGTCTCGATATAGTCGATTACCCCGCTGCAGCCGCCTTGGATCGAGCGACGGAGACTCGTCGGGCCAAGGCCAGCGATCGATTGTATAGTTGCCCAGAAGATGCGCCGCGAGCGCAACTTGAATTCCTTCCACGAACAGCGCGTCGGTCGACTGGCGTCGGCGATAGAGCAGATCCCGAAGCGGCGAGCAGATGTGGAAGGGCACCCGGTCGGTCAGACCGTGAGCGTAGGCAATCTCGATCTTGGCCGGATCGATGTTGAAATCCGCAAGAGCGCTCTGGTCCAGGAGCGTCGGCGGGAGGTGGAGATGAAGACACTCCATCCGGTCCGAGTGCTCAAGATGACTTTCCTACGTCCCGACTGGAACGAGGTAGCTCATGCCAAGCCGCGCCAGGCTCTTCTGGATTTCACCGTTGCCGGTGCGACACAGCATCACGCCGCCTGACAGCAACATCGTCAGCTCGGTGCAGATCACAACCGGCGTCGCCTGGCATCCTGCTTCAGACCTGCGATATTCTATGCTCAGCCCTGGCCAGTCGTTGCCAGCTGCGAGTTTCTTGCTGTTCTGGTAGTTCTGATCTCCGTGAGTCACGAGTGCCATCATGACCTCCGCAAGTTGCGGTGATTTTCGGCCTCCTATGGCAAGAGGGCGATCATTCCGCCCGGTGAATGAGTGCAGCCCCGGGCCGCTGCCACGCCGACACTCAAATTCTCACAAGGAGCGACAGCCAAGTCCAGACGTGGCGCGGTTAAAAGTGGTTAAAGGCGAGCAACAGATTGCACTCGCACCCTCATCGCAGATGAGTAAGCTGCGGTCATGGTCGCGCAGGAACTAAAAATATCCCAACTCATCACGCGCGCTAGCCGGCTTGGCAAACGGCAATTTCGAAGGTTCAGGGCCAGCTATGAAGCGCTTACGTTTTCATTCGCTGCCAGGATGGCGGATCTGCTGTTCGCGCAGGCGACCAAGGTAGCGGCAACGGTCATTTCCGGAGCGATCGGCCCAGGTATCCCCGAGGATCGCGCGCGCCGACTGCTGCGCTCGCGCCATCGGGCCGATAAGCACGGCGGTTCGACGCATGCGCAAAAAGTAGCCAAATCGGCGTCGTACGAAAGGTTTTGCGCTGCACTCATGCGATTGCAAATGGTTCGCTTTAACAACTTTGCAGGTCATGATATTACCAGTGGATCTGTTCGACCGATTGGCTTTGCTCAATGAGGACCGCCATAAAGAAACGGGGCGCACCTCGACAGGAGCTGACGTTCAGCTTCGGTCCTTTTCGACTGGTCCCCGGCCGTCAGCTGCTTCTCCTGGACGAGCGTCCCGTCAAACTCGGCGGACGCGCCTTCGAGCTGTTGCGGCTTCTGGTGCAGCGCCGAGGCGAACTCGTCAGCAAGAACGAACTGACGGCTGCCGCTTGGCCGGGCACGTTCGTTCATGACAGCAATCTTAAGGTCAATATGTGGAGCTTGCGGCGCTCGCTGGGAGACACCCAGATCGAGCCAATCTACATCGCGACCGTCGCACGGCGCGGGTACAAATTCATCGCCGATGTCCGGGTCGGGATCGGCAATATCGAGGAGGAGCCTACGCCGGCCGATCCGCCCCCGCTTACGCAGCCGCCATTGCCGCGCGGCATCGTGGGCCGGAAAGCCGATATCACCGCCATCGCCGATCTACTCGCCGAGGACAGACACGTAACCCTGGCTGGCGCTGGAGGGATCGGAAAGACAACCGTCGCCT
Source organism: Bradyrhizobium denitrificans (assembly GCF_013179005.1). Lineage (NCBI taxonomy): Bacteria > Pseudomonadati > Pseudomonadota > Alphaproteobacteria > Hyphomicrobiales > Nitrobacteraceae > Bradyrhizobium > Bradyrhizobium denitrificans. Next base: position 48,719 of record NZ_JABFDP010000034.1, read on the forward strand.
TAGCCGTCGCTCAGGCGTACGCTTCAAGATATCGCGACGGCGTCTGCTTTGTCGATCTCGCGACAATCTCCGATCCAACCCTGTTCGGCGCGGCACTGGTGACGGCGCTCGGTATCCGAGGCAATACGGACATTGGTCTGGCTGCTGTCCTCGACTTTCTGAGGCCGCGGCAAATGCTGCTCATTCTCGACAATTGCGAGCATGTGCTGCCCGCCGCCACGATCTTTGCCAGCAAGTTCATGACGGACACATCGCCATCGAGGCTGCTTGCTACGAGCCGCGAACCGCTCGGCACCACGATTGAGCATGTCGTTCGGCTTGGCTCTCTCTCATTTCCCAGCTTCTGTCTTGGACTGTCGGTCGATCAGGCTGTGAGATTCCCGGCGGTGGAGTTGTTCGTCCGACGCGCCACCGAATGGTCGGATTACGAGTTCGTCGACGAAGATTGCAATACAATAGCCGCGATCTGCCATTCGTTGGACGGACTTCCGTTGGCCATCGAATTGGCTGCAGCCCAAATCGGCAGATTTACTCCGCGGGAGCTATTGGCCAATCTCGATCAGAAGCTCGGTTTCACCGCAGCCGGCATCGCCGCCTCGTTGCCGCGCCATGAAACGCTGATGGCGACCATTGACTGGAGCTACCGGCTGCTCTCGCAGAGAGAAGCCAGGCTCTTCGCCGTACTGTCCGTATTCAGTGACGGGTTCGAGCACGATGATGCGGTCTTCGTGGCAGAAGCGGCAGGACTCACCCCAATCGATGTTGTGACCGCACTCGGGAGTCTCGTCGCCAAATCACTGTTGAGCGCGCAGGCCCGGGGCGCAAGCCTGCGCTACCGGCTGCTCGACAGTACCCGCCGCTACGCTGCCGAGCGGTGTCGAGGCGACCCGGCGTGCGGCTTGGCGATGCGCCGGCATGCGGAACGTATGATCGCGCTGTTCGAGCAGTCCGAGGAGGAGTGGAATTGGCGCGAGCCGGCCGATTGGACCGAGCGCTACCTCGGCCGCATTGCAGATCTGAGAAGCGCATTATCGTGGTCGCTCGGCGAGCAAGGCGATCCCATGCTCGGCATCAGGCTTGCGGTTGCGGCTATCACTCTCTGGTCGGAAACCTCCATCCTGTCGGAGGCGCAGGCTCGGCTGGAGGTCGCACTCGCCTTGGCCAAACGCGTCCCATGCGACGATCTGTCAAAAGCAAAGCTTGCCTGTGCCCTCGGCTGGAGCCTGTTCTACGCCCGCAAGAGCTCGAATGAGAACGAGGTCGCTTGGCTTGATGCCATCGCATTCGCGACACGCGCCGGCAACGTCGATTATCAGCAGCGCGCGCTGGTGGGTTTCGCGTTCTACCTGCTCCAGATCGGAGAAATCGCACGTGCCATAACCTATCTTGAGCAGGCCACCTCGCTGGCCGGCCGCGACCGCGATTCAACGGCCACATCCGAAGCCGACAGGGCCTTGGCCTGGGCCAACGCCTTCGCAGGCGAATTGGGCAAAAGCCGCCCAGTTCTCGATCGTCTTGCGTCAACCCATTCGCTGGCCCAGGGACGTTCGCGCAAAGACGCAAATGAGGTCTACCGCTTCATCACCGTCCGCTTCAACCTGCCCTTCGTCGCGTGGATGCAGGGGCAGGCCGACTACGCCGCCAAGCTGGCCCGCGATGCCGTCGATGCTGCAGACCGCGGGGGCCATTGGGTGTCACAGTCGAACGCACTTGGGCTGGCCGCTCTTCCCATCTCGCTTGAAATTGGCGATCTTGACGCGCTCGCGTTCTTCACAGAACGTTTGCGTCGTAACCTGGAACGAGAGCGCATCTCCCGTTGGGTTTCAGTCGAGCGCTATTTCTCCGCCTGCCTGCGCAATCTGCGCGGCGATCGGCGGGCGGTGGAGGATATTCGGGATGCGATCGACGAACTGATAGAATGCCGCTTCTTGATGCGGATCGGCAGCTATCTGGCTTTCCTCGCTCGCGCCTACCTGCGGCAGGGACGGGTCGCGGACGCGCGAGACGCCATTACGCGAGCGATCGATTATCAGGAACGCCAAGGCGAACGCTGGTGCCGTGCGGAACTCCTCCGTGTCAATGCATCGATCCTTCTTCACGCAGGCGAAACTGTCCGCGCTGAAAAGCTGTTCAAACAGGCGCTTGCCGACGCCCGCGCGATCGGCGCATTGACTTTCGCGCTTCGGACCGCCACTGACCTCGCGGCTCATTGGACGGCGACAGACCGCGAAAACAGCGCAGTCCAATTGCTCGCTCCGATTTTAGGGGAGTTTACTGAAGGGTTTGGTACGCAAGACCTCGTCCGTGCCTCCAGGTTCTTAGCGGAGATAGAGGAGAGAACCAGCGGCAGGGCCTCATAAAAAACAAGTCTGACATGGAGAGCTGATCTAACTGACATTTCACTCAATTTGCACCAAACAAATTCTTTTGGTTGCGGGTTCCGAGCGTTTGTCCGATGGCACAGGCGTGATTTGCATTACACATGACAGCGAGTTCGGCAATAACGCATGATCAGCGCTTTGGCGGACGATCCTGTGCGCGTCCCTTCTTTGCTTTCGTGAAGACTCGATCAGACTCCATAAAGCGCTTCACCATGACGATGATCAGTCGAGCCTGACTCTCGGCGTGCTGCCCCGCGTCGGGTTCAATCAGCTCGGCATAGGTTCGCAGATCCCGGTGAATCGCGGCTGGCAGTTCGAGCGTGAGCTTGACTGGCTTGTCGTCAGGCAAGGCTGCGATCTTGAGCTTCACCTAGAGCCTCCTCTATCCTCGATACGGCTCGAGCACGAGATCGCGATTGACGATCACACGCATCGGAAACCCCGGCCTGACCGTCAAGGTCGGCTGGACATTCGACTGCTGACGCACAATTTGCTGTCCGGCTTGGCTCGTGGCGCTGCCAACCCCCTGGCGCAGCGCCTGGATGATCGTGGCGTTGTTGGTGTTCGTATTGACGCCGGCATTCACTTCGCTGCCGACCGAGAGCAAGGTCGATAGCAGCGCTGCCCCGGCAATCTGTTTCCAATGGCTGTCGACCTCGTCCGAGAGCCCCGAGTAACCGCCGGTATCCGCGCCCGTTTGCCGTTCGAGCACGATCGAGCGGCCGTTCGGCATGATCAGACGGGTCCAGACCAGAAGCACGCGGGACTGCCCTGTTGTCACCTGGCTATCGTAGACTCCGATCAGCCGGGCTCCCTGAGGCACCAGCAGGAATCGCCCCGAGGGCGTATCGAAGACGTTTTCGGTCACTTGCGCCGTGATCTGTCCCGGCAGGTCGGAACGTATCCCCGTGATCAAAGCTCCCGGAATCACCGTGCCCGCCTGCACTACATAGGGAGATGCAGGCCGCGTGACGCGGTCTGGACTCGTTGTTCGTCGGTCAACCGGCGCATTCACGAAGGCCAGCTTTCGCTCCTGGCCATTCTGCGCAAACGGATCATCGGCTGACGTCAGAAGACTCCCACGATCGCCGGCCTGGCCCGCAACCGTAGGGGGCGACGTCTCGCGCGCGTTGGTCGTGGCGAAGAGCCGGCTGACCCGCGCAGCCTCGCTTTCCTGTTCGAGCCGTTGCTGGTCCTGATCCGGAAGGGATGCGGGTGCTTGCCCTTGGGCTGCGAGAATAGGACGGCCGAGATCGCCCGGCAGCGGCGGGCCAAGCGCCGGGACATCCTTCGGCAGACTGGCATAGTCGCGCGGCAGCGCGGAAACGCCGTCGGCGACGTCATGATGATCGGTGCTGTAAAGCTCTTCGGAGCCTGTCTTACGAGGCTTGTTGGCTTGAAGGGCCCAAATGAAGGTCCCACCGATCACGAACAACGCGAGAGCACTGCCACCAGCCAGGACTTTGCGCGACAATCGCGTGATCGGCGGCAGGTCGCCCTTCAGCCGCAGATCCTTGGTGCGCTGACCTGCCGACGCATCCGCGGCACGCTCGCCGGGAGCAGATGGAATATCGTCATGACTAGTCACAACGGCGCTCCATCGGTCCTGACGATCCTGACCTTCTGTTGCTGCTCGCCGCCGAGACGCAGCTCGGCGGCGGCGAACAGACGATCCACGATGATCACGTTCCGGAAGGTCCGGTAGTTGACGATTTCAGGAGAACCGTCTGGACCGACGACGAACAACGGCGGAAGCTCGCCTTGCACGATGCCGCGGGCGAACTCGATATAGACTTTGCGGCCGTCGTCGTAGGCCTTGACCGGCCGCCACGGCGGATCGTCGCCCTCGATCCGATACCGAAAGCGGCGCTGGGACGCATCCGGCAACTCCGGCGTCAACGCCACCTGCCGGGCTCGGGTCTCGGCGTTCTGTGGATAGTACCACGCGACGGCCGGCATATACGGCTTCTCTCGCGACCGCAGCTCGATCAGATAGGTCCGCCGGTCGGTGTTGACCACGAGATTGGTTTCGACTGCCGGCCGCGTCGGCTTGACCAGGATGTGGACACGGCGCGTCTCACCAGAGCCGCTCTCGGTGTCGCCGACAACCCAGCGAACCGTGTCGCCAGCCGAGACCGGGCCGGATCCCGTGAGCTGCTCGCCCTCCTCGAGCATGATGTCGGTGATCTGCCCGGGTGATACATAAACCTGATAAAGCGCGCCTGGGCTATAGGCATAGATCTGCGCCGCGTTGAAATACCCTCGCTTCCGCGGCTCCACACGCGCCGCACTGTTGGCCATCTCGACTCGGTCGAGCGGTTCCGCCTCCTCCTTCGCTCCCGCTTTGCCGCCTAGCGAGACCTTCCACGCCGGCGGCAAATGCAGCGGCCGCGGCTTGTCGTCGACGACGGTGGGCGGGGCCGGCAACGGTGGCACATCGCTGTCGTAGCTGATCTTCGGCGGTGTCGTCGTCGCGCAGCCACCGAGCGAAGCCACGGTCGCAACAGCAGCCATCCATCGCGCGCGCCACATCGAGGCAAACGGCTTCTTCATTGCGACAGCTCCTTCGACCAGTTGATGGCATGGACGTAGACGCCAAGCGGGTTCTTTCGCAGCCGGTCGGCGTCGTCGGGCATTGCGAGCACGATCGTGACGATCGCAGTCCAGCGCTCGGTGGTGCTCAGCGTGCCGTTCTCGTAGCGCCGTTCGACCCAGGCGATGCGGAAGCTGTCAGGCGAGGCGCGAATGACGCTGGAGACCTCGACCGAGACCTGGATCTTGCCAAGCCGCGTGAAGGGATCGTTGGACCTGGCATAGTCATTGAGCGCTGCAGCCCCGCGATCGGTCGTGAAGTCGTAGGCCCTCAGCCAGTTCTGGCGTAGCACGATGCCGTCGGCGGGCAGGCCCCTGACGTCCTCGATGAAGCGGGCGAGATGGAAGGCTATTTGCGGATCGGTCGGAGTATAGTCGGCGATCGCCGGCGCGACACGCTGGACATCACCGAGATGGCCGACCTCGACCACCCAGGGCGTCACGGTGCCACGTGTCGACTGCCAGATCAGCGCGGATCCAAGACCGGCAGCAAGTCCAAGACAACCGAAGGCCATCAGCCGCCAGTTCTTGGCTTGGACACGCGCCGAGCCGATGCGCTCGTCCCAGATCTGAGCTGCCTTCTGATGTGGCGTGACCGGCTCGGGCGTGCGGCCGTAGTGAACGGATGGGCGCTTGAACATGTCAGGATTTCCCCTCGGAGAGATCGACCGAGCCGCCCTGCCCGCCTTGCTCGGCGTTGCGCACGGCCTGCGTGGTCGTGGATGCGCCGCGATGGATGGCATGTGCCGCCTTCGAGCGTTCCGCCCATCGCGGCGAGGCGGCCGAACCGCCACCTTGTGCGTGGTCCGAATTTTTGACGCCGCCGCTCTGCGCACCTGCCCTCTGGCGCAACGGGCTGTCGACAGCGGCTGCGCCCTCCGCTGAGCGGGCGCCGCCGTTCAAAGTGGTGGACACCCCTGGGCGAAGTGCGCCTGCGGCGCGCGCTGAGCCGGAGATGGCGCCGCCGGCGACGCTGGCGCCTCCCGCCGCGAGCCCCGCACCGGCCACGACAAGACCACCGGCGGCCAGTGACGCGCCCACCGCGCTTCCAGCGCCGAGCTGCGGCCCGCCTGAGACCAGGCCGTTGGCGATGCCGGGCCCGAACAGCCCCAGACCGAGCAGCGAAAGCGAGGCGAGTACCAAGGCCATCGCGCTCTCGATCGTCGGCTGATCGTTTCCAGAGGCTTGCGTGAGCTGCGCGAACAAGGTCGAGCCGATGCCGGAGATCACCGCAAGCACCAGCACCTTGATGCCGGACGAAATGACGTTCCCGAGCACGCGCTCTGCGGCGAAGGCGGTCTTGCCGAACAGGCCGAACGGGATCAGCACGAAGCCGGCCAGCGTCGTCAGCTTGAACTCGATCAGCGTGACGAACAGCTGGACGGCCAGGATGAAGAAGGCGAGCAGCACCACGATCCAGGCAAACAAGAGGACCGTGATCTGGACGAAGTTCTCGAAGAAGCTGACATAGCCCATCAGGCCCGAAATCGCTTGCAGCAGAGGCCGCCCGGCATCGAGGCCGACCTGCGCGATCCGGCCGGGACGAAGAAGTTCCCCAACCGATAGTGCTGATCCGGACGCCTTCAAGCCAAGACCGGCGAAGCTCTCGAAGACGATCCGAGCGAGGTTGTTCCAGTTGCTGATGAGAAAGGCAAATGCGCCGACGAACAGCGTCTTCTTGACGAGTCGGGCGATGACGTCGTCCTCGCCACCCCAAGCCCAGAACAGCGCTGCCAGCGTGATATCGATCGCCACCAGCGTCGACGCGAGATAATTGACCTCGCCGCCGAGCAGGCCGAAGCCGCTGTCGATGGACCGGGTGAAAGTCTCCAGGAACTGGTCGATGATCCCCGTTCCAGCCATCGCACAATCTCCTCACACCAGATGCGGAGCTGCCAGCGCTGAGCTGGTGCTTCCTGCAGCCGGACGTTCATCTCAGTGGAACATCTGCACGTTCGACGGCTGATAGCCTTGTCCTGGAGCCAGGAAGCGCCGCAGCTGCTCGCGGCCTTGATCCTGCGCAGCCGCGCGCTGCGCCGTCTCCAGGCTCTGCGCCCGCCCCTGAGCGACGACAGCGGCCGTGAGGTCCGCGAGTTGCTGCGCCTGCAGCGCCAGGATCTGGTTGCCGGCCTGGGTCACCTGCAGCGCACCGGTGGAGCCTTGGCTCGCGGCGACCAGCGACGCAGACTGGCTCCTGACAGCGTCGAGATTGCCGACAACGCCGACCTGAACCTTCAAAGCATCCTGCAGTGCCGCCACCGCGGTCTGCCAGCGCGACTGCGCGTTGTTGACCAGATCCTGGGCCGTTGCGCTGCTGCTCGCCGGCGCATAGGTCGTCGCAAAGGCGCGATCGATGTGTTGCACATCGTAGGCGAGCCGCTGCGCCTGCTTCAGAAGATTCTGTGTGCGCTGGATCGACTGCTGCAGCTGCGCAAGCGACGAATATGGCAGGCTCGCCAAATTCTTCGCCTGGTTGATCAGCATCTGCCCCTGGTTCTGCAGCGACAGGATCTGATTGTTGATCTGCTGCAGCTCACGCGCGGCAGTCAGCACATTCTGGGCATAGTTGTTGGGGTCGAACACCACGAGCTGCGCGCGTGACGGAGTGACCGAGAGGAGAAGCAGCATCGCAGCAGCCGACATCGCCCATTTCTGCACACGGATCATGAGCCCTTCTCCAGGTTCTCAAGATTCGGAATGAGATCGGCTGCCCAGCCCACACCGCGTTGCCGCAACCAGGCCACCGCGAATTCCTCCGTGCCGGCAGCCGCCAACACCTCGGAGGCAGCCAATTGATCCGCCTTGGAAGATGCCGCCGTGAACGCGAGCGCAACCTCGCCCATCCCAAGCTCGAACATGCGATTGCCGCGGCGAGACTGGCAATAATAGTCCCGCTTCGGGATCGCGCGGCTGATCAGCTCGATTTGCCGATCGTTGAGACCGAAGCGGCGATAGATCGCCGTGATCTGGGGCTCGATCGCCCGCTCATTCGGCAAGATGATGCGGGTCGGACAGCTCTCGATGATCGCAGGCGCAATCGCCGAACCATTGATGTCGGACAGCGACTGCGTGGCGAACACGACCGAGGCGTTCTTCTTGCGCAGCGTCTTCAGCCATTCGCGCAGCTGGCCGGCAAAATCGGCATCATCCAGCGCCAGCCAGCCCTCATCGATGATCAGCAGCGTCGGACGGCCGTCGAGCCGCTGGGCGATCCGGTGGAAGAGATAGGCGAGCACGGCCGGCGCCGCGGCGGTCCCGATCAGTCCCTCGGTCTCGAAGGCCTGCATCGATCCGTCGCCAAGCGCCTCGTGATCGGCATCCAGCAGCCGTCCATGCGCGCCATCGAGGCAATAGGGCTTGAGCGCACGCTTGAGGCTGTTGGACTGCAGCAGCACCGAAAGACCGGTCAGGGTACGCTCAGCTGGCGGCGCCGACGCCAGCGATGTCAGGGCTGACCACAGATGCTCCTTCGCCTCCGGCGTGACCACGATCTTCTCACGCATCAAGAGGCCCGCGATCCAATCCGCCGCCCAGCCGCGCTCCCTGACGTCCTCGATGCCGGCCAGCGGCTGCAGCGCCACGGGGCTCTCGCCCTCGGTCGACACGGCGCCACCGAGATCATGCCAATCGCCGCCCATGGCGAGCGCAGCGACCCGCATGGAGCCGCCGAAGTCGAACGCGAAGATCTGCGCGCCCGGATAGCGCCGGAACTGCAGCGCCATGAGTGCCAGCAGCACCGACTTGCCGGCGCCGGTGGGCCCGACCACCAGCGTGTGGCCGACATCGCCGACATGCAGCGAGAAGCGAAACGGCGTTGCCCCTTCCGTTCGGCCAAACAGCAGCGGCGGGGCCTTCAGGTGATGATCGCGCGTCTCGCCGGCCCAGACCGCCGACAGCGGGATCATATGCGCAAGATTGAGCGTCGACAGCGGCGGCTGACGGACATTGGCATAGACATGACCAGGCAAGCCGCCGAGCCAGGCTTCGACGGCATTCACGCTCTCCGCCATGCAGGTGAAGTCGCGGCCCTGGATGACCTTCTCCACCAGGCGCAGCTTCTCGTCGGCTCTCGCCGGGTCGGCGTCCCAGACTGTGACGGTCGCGGTGACATAGGCCTGGCCGATCTCATCGGAGCCAAGGTCCTGCAGCGCCGCGTCGGCATCGACGGCCTTGTTGTGAGCATCCGTATCCACGAGGCTTGCCGCCTCGCTGGTCATGACCTCCTTCAGGACCGCGGCTAGAGATTTGCGCTTGGAGAACCACTGCCGGCGAATACGCGTCACGAGCTTCACCGCATCCTGCTTGTCCAGCATGATGGCGCGGGTGGACCAGCGGTAGGCGAAGGCCAGCCGGTTCAGATCATCCAGAATCCCCGGTGTGGTAGCCGAAGGAAATCCGATGATCGTCAGCACGCGTAGATGAACCGCCCCCAGCATCGGCTGGAGCCCGCAGGTGAGCGGTCGGTCGGCCAGCAGACCATCCAGATGCATCGGGATTTCGGGGACCCGGACCCGCTGCCGCTGGGTCGAGATCGTCGAATGCAGATAGCTCAGCACGGCCTCATCCCCGAGCCACGCACATTCCGGCATGAAGCCGGCGATCAGATTCAGAATGCGATCGGTCCGGTCGATGAAGCTCCTCAGGATCTCCCGGCCATTCACGCCATCGGACTGCGGCCGTCCTTCATAGAGCACGCGTTCCGACCGAGCTACGTCCTCGCGCGGCGGCAGGTACAGGAACGTGAGAAAGTAACTCGACTCGTAGTGCGCTCCCTCCTCCTCGAACTGCGCCTTGCGCTCGGCGTCGACGAGGGCAGACGCGGCATCTGGAAACACGCAAGGCGGATAGGCTCCCGCCGAATGGCGTTGCGCCTCGACGAAGATGGCCCAACCCGATCCCAAACGGCGGACCGCGTTGTTGAGGCGGGCAGCGACGGCCACGAGCTCGGACTCGACCGAGCTCTCCAAATCAGGCCCCCGAAACCGCGCCGTCCGCTGCAGCGAGCCGTCCTTGTTGAGGACGATGCCCTCATCGACGAGCGCGGCCCAGGGCAGGAAGTCGGCAAGACGGATATTGGTGCGGCGATATTCGGCGAGATTGAACATGACCGACCTCACTGACCGAGATGATTGGGAATGCGCAGGTGACGGCGCACGACTTCCACGAAGAATGGATCGCGCTTCGTGGCCCACACCGCGATCATGTGGCCGACGAACCAGAGCAGCAGGCCGAAGAACCAGAGCCGCAGACCGAGGCCCAGCGCAGCCGACAGCGTGCCGTTGACGATCGCAACAGATCGCAGCGCACCACCCAGCAGGATCGGCTCGGTCAGGGAGCGATGGACGGGAGCTGCGAAGCCTTTCACCTCTTCATCCATCAGATCACCACCCCGCCGCCGAAGGAGAAGAACGACAGGAAGAAGCTCGATGCGGCGAACGCGATCGAAAGCCCGAACACGATCTGGATCAGCCGCCGGAAGCCGCCCGAGGTCTCACCGAAGGCCAGCGACAATCCAGTCGTGACGATGATGATCACGGCGATGATTTTGGCGACCGGCCCTTCGACCGACAGCAGGATCTGATTGAGCGGCTGCTCCCACGGCATGTTGGAGCCGGCGGCGTGGGCCGGTTCCTCGAGCAGCAGCGTGACGGCCGCCGCTACAATCAAACTCGTCAATCGTAATTTCATCGGCGTCGTCACCCGTGATCTCCCATGTGTGCGAGGACGTAGTCTCCAGATTCAGAAAGCCCCTCCACGCGCACGAGCTCGCTCAGGCGGCGCGCTCGACCGCGGCCGGTCAGCACCGCGATGACGTCAATGGCTTCGGCAATCAGTGCTCGCGGCACGGTCACCACGGCCTCCTGGACCAACTGCTCCATCCGCCGGAGCGCGCCTAGCGCAGAGCCCGCGTGGATGGTGCCGATGCCTCCGGGATGGCCCGTCCCCCAGGCCTTCAGGAGATCGAGCGCCTCAGGACCCCTGACTTCGCCGATCGGAATGCGATCTGGCCGCAGGCGCAGAGACGAACGAACCAGATCGGAAAGCGACGCCACGCCGTCTTTGGTCCGAAGCGCCACCAGATTGGGCGCCCGGCACTGCAGCTCACGGGTATCCTCGATCAAGACAACACGATCGGAAGTCTGGGCGACCACTTCGAGCAGCGCATTGGTCAGCGTGGTCTTGCCGGTCGAGGTGCCCCCAGCCACCAGAATGTTGCAGCGGTCGAGAACGGCCTTCCGCAAGCCACGAGCCTGAGCCGGGCTCATGATCCCGTCCGCGACGTACTGATCGAGCGTGAAGACCGCGACTGCCGGCTTGCGGATGGCGAAGGTTGGCGCGGCGACGACCGGCGGGATTAGACCCTCGAAGCGCTCACCCGTACCCGGCAATTCTGCCGATACGCGCGGAGATCCTGCATGGACTTCGAGCCCGACATGGTGCGCGACGAGACGAATGATCCGCTCGCCATCCGCAGCGGAAACCGTCTCGCCCGTGTCAACCAAACCATTTGCGAGACGATCAGCCCAGAGCCGGCCATCCGGATTGAGCATCACCTCGACCACGGATGCATCATCGAGCAGAAGCTCGATCGCGGGACCTAGTGCCGTCCGCAGCATGCGCGCGCCACGCGAGGCCGTCTGCGTTTGAGCGATCCCGGTCACCACTGATCTCCGCCCTCTTGAGCGCGCATCCCCATACAGCGCGAACCGGATGATCAAAGAATGCAGGAACCATGAGCGAGCAAGACCACCGTCGCCGGCTTCGCACCCTGGCGAAGAAAAGCGTAGAGCTGATCTGCGCCTGCCTCATGCGAGGCTGAGAGCGACGAGACGTCTATTAGTCAGAGGACGACCGTGTCGTCGTGCAATCTCGAAGGCTGCAACATCCACGGTCAGCAGACTGACGGCGTCTACCACTTGCCGTGAGCCATCGGCTCATCGATCAGAATCGGCAATTCTGAATACCATCTGGCCGTTTCGGGTTGCCCATCCAGCACGAGGTCCAATCGATCATCGGACGGCTCGGTCGCGCTTTTTCTGCCCGGGATTGCAAACCAAACGAGCGCCGCGGTCTGGAGCGCAACATTTGCGCCGAACGCGACCTGATAAGCGAAGGCCGGATAATGTCCGTCTTGCTGCGCCCAGAGCGCGACCAGCACTCCTGTCCCGTACTGCGCAAGAAAGCCCCACCCGAAGTGCACGACATTCAGGACGCCATTCGCCCTGCCGGCCATCTCCTTTGGAAAATAGTCCGATATGATCGCAAAGCTCAGTACGGTCGCCGAACCAACGATTGCGATCATCAACCAGGGACCAACCGACTGCAGCGGTAGTCGAAACACGAGCGTCAGCTGAGCCAAAATGAAGAGGACTGCGACAAAGGCGAGCAGTGTCTCGGGCCTGCTCCCCCTCCGGCGTGTCCAATTCGCAAGGATGCCGAGCAGCCAAGCCCCAAGGCTGAGGACGAGCGCCGAGGCACAGAGCGACATCACCACCTCCGTCCGCGTCATTCCCTCGACATCGGTCAACCAAGCGGGCGCCCAGAGACCTTGCATCGACCACGCCGATCCGATGCAGGCGCCCGACAGCGGCGCGATCTTCCAGAAGCGTCTATCAGACAGGATCTCTCGCAATCCTGCTTCCGGTGCCGCAGACGACGCCCCGACGCCTCGCTCCGGGACCAGGAAGAAGATCAAGATCGCCGTGCCTGCTGTGGTTACAGCAAGAATATCGAACATGTCGCGCCAACCTGTCTTTGCCAGCACCGCTTCCGCAGGCAGCGTGGAGGCGACGGCACCGAGCGCGCCGAGCATGACCATGTATCCGTTCACGAGCGCCACGCGCTCGCGTGGGAACCAGAGAACGATGGTCTTCAGGCCGGCCGTGAGAGCCGCGGCAACCCCCAGCCCGATCACAGCGCGGGACGCCATCAGCGACAGCGGCCCGGTCGACCGCGCGAAGCCCGCTGCGCCCAGTGCAGCGACGAGGAGCAGCGTGCTCTGAACGCGACGCGGACCGTAGCGGTCAAGCATTACGCCGATTGGGATCTGGGCAGCTGCGAGCACCAGGAAGTAGACTGCGGTGATGAGGCCGAGATCGGCGGCACTCAGTCCAAGCTCAGCTGCAAGGCGTGCGGACACAACGCCATTGATCGTCCGGAAGAGGTACGACAGGAAATACCCGGCCGCGAACGGCATGAACACCAGAGCCACGACAGCCCAGCCTGCGAGGCCGCCGTCGTGATCTCTGGCGTCAGCATTCTTCCTGCCGAACATGTAGTCCGGCATAGCTTCTCGGGCAGTGTGGACATCAGGCTGCTCAGCGCAGCGTTGCTTCCGCGAAACGAAAGGGATCCTCGCCGCCCTCCCCGGCAGCGGGCACGCCCCACGAGACTTCGGCGATCGGCGCGGGGGTTCGAACCTGACGTGTACGCCGCCTCGGAGCTCCGAACGGCAGTTCCTCGTCGCCGTCCGAAGACTGGCTGATCGTTACATGGTCGCGAGGGTCATCTTCACTAGGTCCGGCCGAGACCGCTTTGCCATCGCCATCCTGCGATGGCGGAGGCGCCCCGTCTCGTGCAAGCGACGCCAGCGCCAAATGATAGCGGGCATGAAGGGCGACCGTATCATTGAGCGCTCTCAGATCCCGCTGAATGCTTTCGAGCTGTCGCTCCAAACCGGCAAGCCGATCCTGCGGCGGTGCCCCGCCATCCATCGGCTCGCGCAGAAAACGCTCTAGCGCCTTCTCGACGAGAAGCGCGCGGTTCACGCATCGCTCCTCAGTGGCGCCCTTCAGGCGGTCGAGAATCTCATTGGAGAGCTGCAGAGTGATCTTTTTCTTCATCGTCCGGACCCCATTTGATCCGTCGATAGTCCGGGCTTTGCTGAATGGCATCTGAGGCGATCGAGCATTCGCGCTCAAGCGGAGGAAAAGAAGCTCTAGCGAACACTCCTGCCCCGACGGTGGCCGACGCCGTCTCTCACTTGCCTGGCTCCTCAGGTGGCTTCCTCACGAAATCCTCCGGGATCTCCCGCAAAAAGCTCTGCCCCTTCTGCAGACGCCGGCCGAGCGCCTCCACAAAACCTTCGAACCGCTCCCGTCCCTTGATCTGGGCAGCGGACTGCGCCTCGTTCGGCAGCGGCGGCGTCACCGTCAGCCAGAAGCGGACGAACAGCGCGAGCGTCTCGGCGAGGAGACCGACATCGCGCTCGAGCCGCTGCATCTGCCGCGAGATGCGGTCGAGCCTCCGGGTGAACGCCGCCTCGCGCCGGTCAGCTCCGTCAGGCGACAAGAACGACAGCACTGCGGCTTCCACGATGGCCGAACGCGACAGCTTCTTGCGATCGGCGAGTTCAGTGATCTGCTTCAGAAGCTCAGGCGGAAAGTAGACATTCATGCGATCGCGCATCGGACTGTCCTTTAGAGGCCGAGATCGTCGCCAGGATCGAGCGCGGCCTGACGCGCGACACCCACCATCGTCGGATCACGCCCGGCGTTCGGAAAAGGCGCCTGGTCATCATCATCGAGTACGAGGGAGAACTCGTCAGACGGATCAGCGCTGGTCGCTTCATTTGCGATCGCAACGTGCGCAGGCAACTCCGGCTCCCGACGCAATCCACCATTGGCCTGATCCTCGCCGGCGGCAGATCGCTCCTCGGACGCGGACAGCGCTGGTACGATCGCCGCCAGCGCCGACCAGTCGTCTCCCCGCCGCAACGTGTCGGATCGCGCGATGTCCGGCGGCGGCAGGATCCGCGAGACGAGCCGCTGGTCCTCGAAGTAGCGGACCTTCTTCGCTCGGATCGGCGGCGCGCCGGCAACCATCACGATCTCGTCCGCTGGCGGCAACTGCATCACCTCGCCTGGCGTCAGCAGCGGCCGCGGGGTTTCCTGGCGGGAGACCATGAGGTGGCCGAGCCAGGGTGCAAGGCGATGGCCGGCATAGTTCTTCATGGCGCGCATTTCGGTGGCGGTGCCGAGCGCATCCGAAACACGCTTGGCGGTCCGCTCATCGTTGGTGGCGAAGCTGACGCGAACATGGCAATTGTCCAGGATCGCGTTGTTCGGCCCATAGGCCTTCTCGATCTGGTTGAGCGACTGCGCGATCAGGAAGCTCTTGATCCCATAGCCCGCCATGAAGGCCAGCGCAGACTCGAAGAAGTCGAGCCGGCCAAGCGCCGGAAACTCGTCCAGCATCATCAGCACGCGATGCCGGCGCTCCCGTGCCTGCAGATCCTCGGTCAGCCTCCGGCCGATCTGATTAAGCACCAGCCGGATGAGCGGCTTGGTGCGAGAGATGTCCGAGGGCGGCACGACCAGATACAGCGTGGCCGGCTCTTCGCCCGCGATGAGGTCCGCGATGCGCCAGTCGCAGCGGCCGGTGACCTCGGCCACGACAGGGTCGCGATAGAGTCCCAGGAACGACATCGCGGTCGACAGCACACCCGATCGCTCGTTCTCGGATTTGTTCAGGAGTTCGCGTGCAGTCGACGCGATCACGGGATGCGGTCCAGCCTCGCCCAGATGGGGCGTCGCCATCATGGCCATGAGCGTGATCTCGATCGGACGCTTGGGATCGGACAGAAAGGCAGCGACCCCGGCCAGAGTCTTGTCCGGCTCCGCGTAGAGCACGTGCAGGATGGCGCCGACCAGCAGCGAATGGCTGGTCTTTTCCCAATGGTTGCGCTTGTCGAGCGAGCCCTCGGGATCGACCAACACGTCAGCGACGTTCTGCACGTCGCGCACCTCAAAAGCTCCGCGCCTGACCTCGAGCAGTGGATTGTAAGCGGAGGCGTTCGGATTGGTTGGATCGAACAGCAGGACCCGGCCATGCCGCGCTCGAAAGCCGGCCGTCAGTTGCCAGTTCTCCCCCTTGATGTCGTGGACGATGGCTGATCCCGACCAGGTGAGAAGTGAGGGCACCACGAGACCCACACCCTTACCGGAACGCGTCGGCGCAAAGCACAGGACATGCTCTGGTCCATCGTGACGCAGATAGCATGGCCCCAACCGTCCGAGCACGACACCGTCGTCACCGAGCAGCCCCGCCTTCTCCACCTCCAGCGGTTCGCCCCAGCGCGCCGAGCCGTAGGTCGCAACGATCCGCGCTTCTCGGGCCCGCCACAGCGACATACTGATTGAGGTCGCAACGGCCATGAGGCTTCCGAGAGCGGCAATGGCCGCTCCCTCAGTGAATACACCCGGCGCATAGGCATCGTAGACGAACCACCACCAGAAGAATGCCGGCGGCCAATAGACCGGCCATCCCGCGAGGGTGAACCACGGCGGTCCCAATCGCGGCTGGAACGCGAGCCGCCACGCCGTCCATTCGGTCGCGCCCCAGATCGCGAGCAGCACGATCAACGCGACGGCAAAGACTTGGCCCCAGAGGATCCTGGTCGCAGGCATGTTTCCCTCCTGATTGGACTAGAGGCTGAGGTCGCGCTTGCGGCCGAGCTGCCACTCGATGCCGCCGGCCTTGGCTAGGCCCGTGACAGACTCCCCGAGCCGGTGATCGATCTCGCGTGACCACGGCACGAGCTGGAACCCGAGACCATTGTCGATCATGGCGAAGCGGCCGGAGGCGAGTATGAGTCGCTGACGGTAGGTCCCGGCGACCGGCGTACTGGGCACGACAGGCAGATGTGGCACCTTGAGTTCGGCCGACAATCTGACGCCGACAGCATCGAGCTCCCGCTGCCGCAACGTATTCAGAAGATCCCGCTGAACGACGATCCGCTGACCTTGTCGCCGGGCTAGACCTAGGTCGGCGAGATGCTCGGCCCTGGCCCGGAGCGCATCCCTCGTCTCGGCCCCGAAGCCACCATGGGCCAACGGCATGGGCTCCCGCTCGACCAGCCTATGATCGAGCCAAGTCGCGCCCTCAGCCGTGACCTGATCGGCCAGGCTGAGATCGGACCGCGTCGCCAGCACCAGAGTGGGCCGCGCTTCGTCCGGTCCACCGAAGCGTCTGATCTCGACAACGCCGCCGACCGGCGGGACTTGCGCAAAGGCTTCCAGCCCGCGGAAGCGGACATGGTGGGCCCGCCCGTCGATGCCGTCGATCACGGCATAGGCTTCGCCGGTCAGCTCATCATGCAGCCCCCGGTCAACGAGGCGGCCGATGATTGGCGACGAGTCACCGAGGCCATCGATCGCGTAATCCGCGATCGCGCGCTCCTGACCGCGAAGGGAGAACGCCCGATGCATGGTCTTGATGATGTCACCGCGCGCGCCGAGTTCACGCAGTTTCCGCTCGGCCCCGAGCTCGACCATCCACTCATTCGGGCCCGCAGCGGTCGCGAGTCCCAGGCGCTCGAGATATTGCAGACGCCCGCGCATCAGCCCGGCGACTTGCCGATCCGGAAGGCCGGGCGCGTCTTGACGAAGATCGATGGCGCCGGCCTCGTCGGCCGCCATCTGGATCTCGCGATCGAGCCGCGTCCAGCGATCGACCGTGATCTCCTTCTCCAGTGCGCTGCGGATCTCGTGCTCAGGCTTTGGCCCGAGTTCGAGCGCAACCAGCTCCTCGGCGCGAGAGCGCAGGCCGCGGCTGATGTAGTCGCGAGAGATGACGAGATCCGCGCCCGTCTCATCGACGCCGCGGACCAGCACATGAACGTGCGGATTGTCCGTATTCCAGTGGTCGACAGCGATCCACTCCAGCCGCGTCGAGAGATCGGCCTCCATCTGCCGCATCAAGTCGCGGGTGAACGCCTTGAGATCCACCATGTCGGCCGCATCCTCCGGCGACACGATGAACCGGAAATGATGCCGGTTCCCCCGCCCCTCCTTCTCGAACGCAGCCTCATCAGCCTGATCGCCGCGCCCATCGAACATGCGGGCCGGCTCTCCGTCCCGCGTGACGCCGTCGCGCTTGAGATAGGCGAGGTGAGCGGACAGCGGTGCCGAGCGGAACGCCCGCCCCTTGTGCCGGACAATGCGCGCCTTGACCGTGACCCGCCGTGCCGGGCTGAACAGCCGCTCGCGGGCAAAGCTGAGCCGGCCCCTTCCGAACAGCGAATGAGCGCGCACGGCATGTCGCCCGCTGAGCGCCGTGTTCGAAGCCACATGGCCTGCGGCATTCGCGGCACGAAGCACCCGGTTGATGAAGCTCTTCGCCTTCGGTGCCCGGCCATGACGAATGCGCCCAGGCCGAACCCGAAACTCCCGCTCGCCGGTGCTCATGGCGCAGGCCTTTCGGGTCGAATGACGAGTCCAGTGCCGAAGCGATCATTGAACTCATGAGGAAAAACCGCGATCGCGGCACTCCCCCCGACCGACCGGCACGGTTGAACGCGAGCCATGTCAATGGCTTGGCGTTCAACCGGCGAGCATCTTTTATCTTGCCCTGAACCGTCGCTCTCTTCCGGCCCACTCCCTTCCCGGCACTCTGCTCGTACGACTGGGGTCTCTGTCGAAGGTTCGGCTACTCCAGAGCACTCTCGGCGATCCTGAAAGAGACGGATCATGGAGATCGCGGGTTTCCGTCCCTCGATGGCAGGAAGATCAACTTCAAATGCAACACCCCGCTCGATTTCGCAGACGAGAGATCGAGTCTCGAACGCGCACGTGGATCGCTTTCCAGCGCCGCCGCTTTGCATCAGCTCGGGCGCGTGTTTTGCAATTGGGCTGCAGACCGAACGCATCATGACGGCTCCCGCGTCCACACGGGAACGGCACGCCCGATGACATCGGACATCGCCGTCAAACCGAAATATCGGCCGTCCAAGGAGCTGTCCGACTGCCAATTCATTAAGAAGATCTGCCTGTCGCCGACGATGCTACAGCCCTGCCAATCCGGCAGCGGACGACCACGGTGATCGCTCGATCGCGCGGCGCCGACTTCAACGCCATCCACGATGATCAAGAGCTCGCGGCGACAAACGGTTTGGCCGGGAAGGGCAAGGATCCGCTTCAGCATCGGCACGCCGGGCGGCAGGTAGCCCCCCGCGGCGAGGAACGAAGCCAACTGCCCTTGAGGCCTCACGACGACCAGCTCGGTGACGTACCGCTCGCTGATCGGCTGCACGGCATAGAGCCCGATCGGCACGCTTACCGAGGCATTCCAGATGAAACGCGGCTGCGGATCGAGCGCACTCTTTCCGAGCAAAAGCGCAACACCGGAGAGCAGAAGCACAGCGATGGAGCGGCGCCGTCTCATGGCATGATGCTCCGGCGATGCAGCCAGGCGCGGTGCCGGAGCAGCGTGTATGGCCGCGGCGGTTCATTTGCGGTGAAGCGGTTCTGAACGTGCCGCCAATGATCCGGTGCGACATCCACCGGGTCGATGCCGAGTGCCTCGATCGCATCGATGTGCTGCAGCACGCGCTCGACCTTCGGCCAGCCGAAAACCTGCAGCAGAATGGCTGCTCCAGGTCCGACGAAGGGCACGGTTGCGCAGGCTTCCCCTGCGCGAACAGCCTGCAGAATGTCGATCCGCGACAGCACCGTGCCGTAGCCATTCGACGACCAGCGAACGAACGCAAACACGCTGCCGGGTGTGAATGAGACCACACGACGATAGTGATCGAGCCGCAGGTCTTGAACTGTTCGGCCGAAACGGATGCGGTTTTCGATTCTGCCCTGCAGCCATAGCAGCTGGACGCGCGTCAGCTCGCTCATCGGATCATCTCTCGGTTGGATGGGATTGGGAGACGCTGGCGAGCCCGGCACGAGCGCACAGAAGGCAGCTCGACCATCCCTGGGGACCAGCCACGCAAAGGTGACGGGCGTCGACGGGGCGGCGCTGACGGTGCCCGTTAGACAAAATCCGAAGGATTTTGCAGTTAGGTAAGTTAAGGGCCGAAAAGCGAAGCCGACAGAGCGGCTTAAGACCGATTTCGGTCCCCGATAGCACGAGGATCCGGTCCCCGATGGCACGAGCCTTTCGGTCCCCGATAGCACGAGACAATTCACAGCTTGTCCCCCGCAGCGCTCGATGAGTGATGCTTGGCGAAGCGGCGCGCGATGGGATCCGTGACGGCGGCCGTGAAGTTCAGCCGCTCCGTTCCGTTCGGATCGCGCGTGAGCACGAGCTCGTAGCCGGGCAATGTCTGTCGGCGGACGATTTCGCGCAGGTCGTAGGCGAAGTGTTTGAGCGGCGAGAGGCTGCCGGATTTGGCGTGGAGATAGCCGAGATCGAAGCTCCAGCCGCCGTCCTGATGACCGCCATGCTTGCGCACGAGACGATAAAGCCAGCGCTCCAAACCGCCAGTCAGTGCGAAATAGGCGCGATCAATCGTCAGTACGAGCGCATCATCGATGACGCCGGAATAGAACCAATCCGGCAGGATCAGCTGCAGTCCGGATGGCTTGCCATGCGCATCCGCGGTCTCCTTCCACTCGTTAATCCAGGAGAAACGGTGCCGCCGCCGCTCTGTCGACTGGCGGATCGAGGTCAGCACGGTCGTCGACTGCAGACGGTCGAGACCTGCTTTGAGACGGTCGTAATCGCGCACGCCCGTGCCGCGCCCGACGAACGTCAGGATCTCATACGGCGTGGCCGCCATCAGCCGCGATGTCTTCAGTCCGGCGTCACGCGCTTCGACGATCTGCGACGCAGCCCAGATCAGAACATCCGCATCCCAGATCGTCGCCATGCCGTGCTCGGGGACGGCCTCGACACGGATCGCGACGCTGCCTGCGCGGAAGTCGATCGGCACCACACGCTTGGTCTTGGCCAGCGAGAAGAACGGATAGGCCATCAAGTCCTGCGCATCGCGCGGCGCCAGATCACCCGGCAGCGCGCGAAACAGATCGAGCTGGGCGCGCTCGGATTTAGGCAAATGACGCATCGTCACGCCCGCACAGTCCGCTGCGCGCGGCGCTCTTTCCCTGCATAGGGAACGAGACCGGCATGCCGTTTGGCCGGCAGAACCGTGCCCTGCCCGGGATCGGCGGTGGAGGTTTTCGTGCCGCGATCGACCCAGGCTTTCAGGTCCTCGAGCGCATAGACGACTCGGCCACCGATCTTCCGATAGGTCGGGCCGGTGCCGTAGGTCCGGTGCTTCTCCAGCGTGCGACCGGAGAGACCGAGATAGCGCGCAGCCTCGGGTGTACGAAGAAAGCGCGGCGGAAGACCGGCCAAGGAATCGGACATCTGGCAACCTCCAGGACAGACCTGCGCGCTACGTCGGAGTGCAGCGCGTTGCCGGTCAGCATGGAGGCGTAGGTCCGCGAAGGGGGAGGCCGCAGATCGAGGGGGCCGTTTCCGGCCCCCTCCCTTCGAATGCGGCAAGCTATTCGTCCTTGCGCGGCGGTCGCAGGAGTTGCCGATATCCGCCGCGGATCAAGGACAGGCCGTCCTCGACCAAACGTCGAGTAAGGCTGCGCACTTCGCTCGTTTTCCAAGTGCGCGCAGGAATGCGCGCTGCGCCGAACAGCACTTCTGCAATCGTTCGATGATTATGACCCTGCTGCCAGCCGTCGAGCGCGCGCAAGATCAGCACCAGGCGCGTGCGGCGCTGCTCCGTCAAGCCGTCGGAGGCGGGTCCAAGCGGCTGCGCACGCAGGGCACGCCAGAAACGGTCGGCAGCCTCGTTGCGCATCTTGAAGTCGCGATCGTACGGCAGCAGCACCGCGTAGGACACCGTGCTCAACGGCTTCCTTCGAAGCCAGACGCGGTGCTGGCTCGTGCCGATTTGCACGACGACATGCCATCCGTCTATCGCCCGGCGCAGCTGGTCCGGCGCGAACGACGGCAGCTTTACGGTCGGCGCGACGGCCGGCACACGCGTGCCGATTTCGACAAGCGCCAACACGGTCGACAACTCCTCAGGCGCCCAGAACACAGGCTGGGCATCGAAGGGCAGCGCGGGATCAGCCGCGAAATATCAACCCCCAATGCTTTCGGAAGTTGGCAGGCGCACTGCGATCAAGATGAACGATCGCCGAGAACTCCGTACAATAGTTCGGTGATCGGCGAACACTCTCCCAAGCAAAGCCTGGGCGGTCCGCGCGATGAATGTTCGCGTAGGCCTTGGGTGAGCGCCAATCGAATTCCGACATCGTGCTGTCCTCATCAGGTTAGGACTGCAACGCAATAGGCCAATGATGGCGCCATTTAAGATTGTTTAAGAGATTCTCGACTCGTGCAGGTACATGGATGCGGACTACTGCCACAACCAACTACACGATTGCTTGAGGCGATCGAGTTCCGTCCTGGTTGCACAACTTCAGGTCTCTGGAGGACTACGTAGGAAGCCCTTGTAGCCTTCCTCCGACAGCCACTTTGCCCGCGCGAGATGACTGTCGTACGCGCGGCGCGCACGTTCGGGTTCGCGGACCGGATCAATGTGCAACACAATCTGCGCGACCTCTTCCCAACCGGCGCCGGCCTTCTCTGCATCGAGAAGGCGGAGATAAGTGACGAGGTGCTCCTCATCATAGCGCGTCAGGACGGGATCGGACGGAGCCACGTCAGCGACATCGGGATCGAGCGGGGGAAAGGACATCGGTCAGAAACCCACAAAGGCAAACACAACTTTCGTTCTTGGCCGACAGCAGAAGGAGCAGCTCTACACCCGGTGGGGACTTGGCACCATTAGTCAATGCAATCAATCGCTTGGTGCTGAATTGTAGAAAATACTCCGTGGTGAAATACTCGACAAGCCTGTGCTGTCTTGGAGATGAACATCCGAGACGTCCTGGCCGCCAACTTGAAGCGCCTGCGCCGAACCAATGGCATTTCGCAGGAGCAGCTCGCCCACCGCGCCGACATCGATCGGACCTATATCAGCTTGGTTGAGAGAAGCCGCAATGCCGTTTCGATCGACGTGCTCGCCGCACTCGCGGCTGGCCTCGGTGTCGAGCCGGCAGACCTGTTGAAGCCGACGCCGCCGGCAGTGGATCTCAACAAGAAGGGGCGACGTATCAAGAACCGATAATGCCAAAGCGTGCTCAAAGTTTGGCAATCAGGTCTCGGGCGGCAGGCTCCCCGCGGTCACTCCCAGTTCCGAAAAGCCTGTTCAGCCAAGCGCTGGCGGACATCAGGCCTTGCGCCCCTAGCCTTAGCGGCGTTCCTTTCCGCCGCAGCGCTGGAATCAATTGGGGCATGACCACCCTCACCCGCCGCCGCGATCCACAATCCCCGAATGAGACGTGGCGCCTCTATTTTGGAGATGTCCAGGCCGGCACGATTGCCAAGCCTACAGAAGGTCCTACCGGCTCGCCCGCCTGGCAATGATTCTGCGGCTTTTATCCGGGCGGCCACCCGGGCGACCAGAAGGTCGGCAGCGCCCGCAGCTATGAACATGCGCGTGACGCGTTCCGAGGCCGCGGAAGTATTGACCCTGACCTTTCACCAGCTGGCGACGAACGCCCTCAAGTACGGCGCCATCTCCGCGCCTGCCGGCGGGCTTCGCGTGTCATGGTCGACGTTCAAGAAGCACGACCGGACCTGGCTCACTTTGAGTTGGATTGAAATGGAAGCGCCATCGCGCGGTCCGACGACCCGACGCGACTTCGGCACCGACCTGCTCGAGGGTCGCATCCCCTACGAACTTAGCGGAACGGGAAAGGTCGTCATCGGCGCTGGCGGCGCCCACTTCCGGCTCGAGTTTCCATCGAAGGATGGCGAAGCGTCCTGGAGACCGATGCGCCAACCCCATCCGTGGTGTTAGGAGGAAGTTTGGACATGACGAATGCGCCTGGCCTGACCAGCCGACGGATCCTCGTGGTCGAGGACGACGACTATATG
The DNA here is from genome assembly GCF_013179005.1 of Bradyrhizobium denitrificans. Lineage (NCBI taxonomy): Bacteria > Pseudomonadati > Pseudomonadota > Alphaproteobacteria > Hyphomicrobiales > Nitrobacteraceae > Bradyrhizobium > Bradyrhizobium denitrificans. The sequence goes on from NZ_JABFDP010000034.1 coordinate 72,391, forward strand.
GCCGGTGACACCGCCGCCGCATTGCGCGGGGCGGGAGCCGCCGTACTCGGGCTCTGCCCGACCGAAGAAGCCACCCGAGATCTCCTGCAGAGACAACACCCACCCACGCTGTGCTAGACATCAATCTCGGCGGGGGTGCGCCTCGCTTCGAGATCGCTCATCTGCTAAAGGCGCGCGGCGTACCATTCGTCTTCCTGAACGGCTACGATCCTGAGGTGATCCCGAGGGACCTTGCAGATGTCGTCCGATTGCAAAAGCCGTTGCCGGTCCGCAAAATCGTCGCTGCCGTTAGCCGGCTTTAGAGCTGCCCCGACAGCGGACCATCACAGCGGCGGGGCAAGGCCAACTTGCTATACTTTGATAGACGGACGTGTGCAGAGGCACCATTGCAAGGAGTAGTCTGAAAATGGTCGTGACGAGAATTGTCGCCAACCTCTCCACTCGTGACCCCATCGCGTTGGCAATGTTCTATCAGCAGGTGTTCGAGCTCGATGTACCACTCGACATGGGCTGGATCACTTTTCTGAGCAACGCCACTAGCCAGAAAATCGAGCTGCACACTGCGTCTGAAGGCGGCGGTGGCACAGAGCTACCCGTCATCTCCATCGGAGTGACCGATCTCGCTGCGACCGAGCGCGCGGTTCGAGAAGCCGGTGCGGACATAGTTTATGGCCCCGTTTCAGAAAGCTGGGGACTTCGTCGGTTCTTCTTTCGCGATCCAGCAGGCAACCTCGTAAACGTTGTCGATAGCTGAAGGCCACCGAAACTCATTTCGGTTTTGGCCCTCGGGGGATTGCGCGTTTCCGCCATGCTGTCGCTTGTGCCCCTTAGCAGACTTGCCCGTTCTCGGGCTCGCGGTTTGTTCCTGTCGAGTGCGCTATGCGCGCCTGACCTCTAGTGTCCTCAACCCGTGTTGGAGGCATTTGATCTATTCTAAGCCACGGAACGGCTGCGCCATTTGTCCATTGACGCCTGGTAGAGACCTGCGCCGGGGCAGCCATGTGTGAGAAGTGCGCCGAGATCGAAAGGAGAGTAGATCGCTATCGGATGATGCAGTCTCAGGTCACCGACAAGCAGGTTCTGACCGGATTGGCCGCTTTGATTGCCGAACTGTTGAAGATGAAAGCTGAGCTCCACCCGGAGCAGGACATCTGACGCGTGGTGTTTGAATGAGTGTGTCCGATGTTATTGCTCAATCTTTCCTCCCATGCCATTCAGCAGGGGTTGCCGAAAACGACGTTTGAGCAAAGCCAACTGGGAACGATGGCGATTCCGCTTGTCACCGCGAGAACGCGGGCGGTGGATGGGGCGGAATACACCAGCACAGAGCCACCTCAGCGCGAAGTTTGCCGGACACCGACAACCTTTCGGGCGCGATTTTTCGATGTGCGCCAGACCGGTCGTGACCGCCGATTTTGCCCCGTTGAAGCATCAAACGAAGTCGGATCTATCGACGCAACCAGAGCAGATGGAACGTCGCGTTCAAACGCCTACCGGTCGTAAGCCACTGCTGCGTCGAACGAAATGCGCCGACAACATCAGCCGCATAGCCGTGTCCGGCTTAGTTCCAGGCGGAGTTGTACGCCAGACCGCTCCCAAACGATATCGACTTTTCCGCCGAGCTGCCCTTCGACTGCAGATTTTATGAGCCTGCTGCCGAAACCGGTCGAGGTCGGCTTGGCAAGCACAGCAGACGAATTGCGCTCGCTCCAAGTCAGAATCAAGAGGTCTCCAGCAATTTCCCAGCCGATGATCACCTTGCCGTCTGCATGACCGAGTGCGCCATACTTGATAGCGTTCGTGGCAAGCTCATGCAGAATGAGCGCCATAGCGGAGGTTGATTTTTCGCCGAGCAGGATTTCCGGTCCGGTCAAGCTCACTTTGCCATGCTGCGCGCCACTCAAATGCGGTGCCAATATCTGTTCAGCAAGATCGAGGAGCAACACCGAATGCGCTGGCATCGAATCCGCTCGGCCGATTCGGACGAGGTCATGTGCCCGCGATAGCGCCTGCAAACGCTCCTGAAGCGCTGTGCCCATTTCAGCTGTCGACTTGGTCGATCGGCCCGTCATGGACACCATTGCGCTGAAAAGCTGGAAGAGGTTCTTCACCCGGTGATTCAGCTCTTCCATCAGCAGTTGGCGCGCCTCCTCGGCCATTTTCAGATCATGCACGTCGGTGCACGTGCCGTACCAGCGGATGATCTCGCCCGCTTCGTTGCGGATGCACTGTGCACGTCCGATCACCCAGCGATATTCGCCCGAGCGGTGCCGCAGCCGATACTCGATGTGATAGGGAGCGCCCGTAGCCAGGCTGTGGCGCCACAGTTTCCAGGCCCGCTCCTGGTCGTCGGGGTGAAACATTCCGTTCCAGGCCTCACCGTCGGTCGAACCTTTGGGCATGCCTGTGTATTCGTACCAACGGTCGTTGTAATAATCATGATAACCGTCGGGCAGCGTCGACCAGATCATCTGGTCGATGGAGTTCACGATGGCTTGGTAACGTTGCTCGCTCTCGCGAAGAGCAGCAACGGCCTGGATCGTGTCCGTTACATCGGTCGCCTGCACGAAGATGCCGTACCGCTCGCCCGCGCCGTCTGTTATCGGCTGATAGACGAAGTCGAGATGCCGTTGCTCGCGAATGCCATTTCGCTCGAGGATGACCGGAATCGCTCGCCCGGCGTAAGGCACTCCGCTCTGGTAGACGGTGTCGAGTAGGTCGATGAAACCTTGCGATGCGACCTCGGGCACGGCCTGATCTACCGATTTGCCGAGGATGTCTTTACGGCCCACCAGCTGCAAGTAAGCGGGGTTTGCGATTTCGAAGACGTGACCTGGCCCGCGCAGAATGGCCGTCGCGCCCGGCGCCTGTTCGAACATAAGAGACAGACGCGCAATTTCCTGCTGGGCAGTACGCCGCGCCAGGACGATTTGAGTCGTTTCGTTCCCTTGATTGAAGATGCCCGCAACCTCGCCATCTTCGCCGCGGATCGGGCTGATACTGTAGTTCCAGTAGGTTTCCTGTAGGCTGCCGCCACGCATCATTGGCAGCATTTCGTCATAGGCGGAAAAGCCTTCACCGGTGGCCACAACGTTCTCGAACTGCGGGCCAACGACGTGCCAGATGTCGGACCAGACCTCCTTTGCCGGACGGCCGAGAGCCCAAGGATGGCGCTCGGCGGGGATGACAGACCACGCGTCATTGTAAAGGAGCCTAAGGTCCGGCCCCCAATATATCGCCGTCGGAAAGCTCGAAGACAGGCAAATGGACAGCGCCGAACGAAGGGATTGCGGCCACGATTCCGGAGGCCCGAGTGGATTAGTCCTCCAGTCGAAAAGGCGGACAAGCTCGCCCATCCGTCCCCCGCCGCTTAGGAATGTTGTCATGTCGTCACGCATTGACTGCCCATTTCAGCCCTCAGCGCACATTTTTATCCAGCATTTCGGCGGACGGGAACCCCTCAAGCATTTCCTTACAGAGCGACTGACGGCTGGGCTGGGCTCCGTCCGGTCCGCGTTATTCGCCGCTCTCCGCGTACAGACTGCGCCAAGGAAGCTTTAGAACTCGGCAAGCAGCTGGCAGAGCGACGCCGACAGACTCTGACCGTCCCGGATCATACCTCTATGATCACAGATGTCTTTACCTCGGACGCGCACTTGACTAAGCACGCTAAAATTCGAAATCCGTTTTATTTCAACCCAAGATAGATTTTCGCGATTCGCCCGCCAGCTTTCTTGGTCTGTCGACCCCACTCGCAATGTAAATTCAGTTGACACCGCCGTCGTCGAATGACGGCGCAAACTGCGGCGCAGGCAGCACTTCGCTGGTGACGTCCTGCACCGCAGTCCAGATTCAATCCGGCGAACGATTAATAGTCCCAGGAGATCGGCACGAACCGAAACACGTTGCCTTCGCGCCCGACGCGCCCGATGGACGGGAACGGCATATGGGTGGCGACCAGTAGCTCGCCCGTCTTCGCCAAGTCCCGCAGCAGCCCCTCGCGAACGCGCGTGGCCTCGTCCGGATCGTGCTCGAAGCCGTTGTGCCAATCGGGATGGTCGAAGCCGACCGTGAACACCGCGTCGCCCGCGAAGGTCATCGCTTCGCCGCCGGACATCAGCCGGACGATGCTGTGTCCCGGGGTGTGACCGCCGGTGCGGCGGACGACGACGCCCGGCGCGACTTCGTGCTCCTCGTCGAATTGCCGGATCTGGTTGTGGTACTCCTTCGCGAACCGCTTCGCGGCTGCGCGTAGCGCGTCCGGGAAGCCTTCCGGCATCGCCGTTCGCGAAAAATCCGGCGCCCGCCAGAATTCGACTTCGGCAGCCGCAACGTGGATCTGCAGGTCTGGCCGCAGCCGGTCCTTTACGCCCTCGACGAGCAGGCCGCCGACGTGATCCATGTGCATATGGGTCAGCACGACGTCGGTGACGGACGCGAGATCGATGCCGGCGGCGTCCAGGCGTCTGATCAGCTGTCCCGCTCGCGGCAGGTTCAGGTCGGGATCTGACCCGAGCCCGGCATCGATCAGGATGGTCTTGCCGCCGCTCCGGACGACGACGGCATTCAGTGCCCAATCGAAGGCGTCGGTCGGAAGGAACATGTCCTTGAACCAGGCGGCTCGCTCCGACGGTGCGGCGTTGTGCCCGAGCATCGTGGTCGGCAGCGGGAGCACCCCGTCGCTGATCACCAGCACGTCGATCTCGCCGACCTTTAGGGCGTAGCGCGACGGCACCAGTTCATCCGGCTTCGATGTGACGAGGTGTGAGGTGTTTTGCAGATCCATGTTGGTCTCCTGTTGCAGGTTATTGAAGCTTGGTTCATCCCTGAAGACGTCCGGCTCATTCGGTGAGGCGGTCAGAGATCCGTGACGCGTTCCGGATCGGCGGAGGCGAGCGCGGCAGCACGTTCGGCAAGCGGCGGGTAGATCCAGACGGTGTTGATCTCCCGCTTGGTCTTCTTCGCCTGGTCACCGACCAGCTCGACCGTCCGATCCCAGCCGCGTGTGAACAGGGCGCCGGCCTCGCCGAGATCGAGGCAGGTGACGTAGGCCTCCTGGTGATAAGGCGTGGTCGGAACGCCGAGCAGTTCGGCGGCGGCGTTGTTCCCGGCAAAGGCGCCCATCCGTGTGGCATGCTGGCACGACATCAGCGCGTAGTTACCGGCATCATCACAGGCGGCGCGCGCGGCGTCGCCCGTCGCGAAGATGCCCGCCGCGCTCGGCACGCGCAGGTCGCGGTCGACAAGCAGCCGGCCGAAACTGTCGCGCTCGGCTGGAATCTGCGCGGTCAGGGGCGCGGCACGCATGCCGGCGGCCCAGATCACGGTTTCGGCTGCGATGTGCTCGCCACCCGACAAGGTCACGCCGGATTGGTCGAGCGACGAAACGCCGACCCCGAGCCGTGTTTCCACACCGATCCGCCTCAGCGCATCCTCAACGACGGGACGCGCGGCTTCGCCCATGTCCGGAGCGATGACCGAATTGCGCTCGACGATGACGACGCGCGGCCGCGCATCCGGTCCGAGAATGGCGCGAAGCCGCGTGGGCATCTCGGTGGCGACCTCGATGCCCGTGAACCCGCCGCCGGCCACGACCACCGTGTCGCGGCCATTTCCCGCCGGCCGCCCGGCCAGTCCGTACAGGTGCCTGTCAAGGGCCACCGCGTCGGGCAGCGAGTCGACGCTAAAACCGTGCTCGGCAAGGCCGGGAATGCTCGGACGAAACAACCGGCTGCCGGTGGCCACGACAAGGCGGTCGTAGCCGAGCCGCGTTCGTTTTCCGCCGGCCGCCGCGATCCCGACTTCGCGTGCCGCAGCGTCGACCGTCTCGGCTGTGCCCTTCACGTAGTCCACTTCGACCGCCTTTAGTAGATTCAACAGCGGCGCCGTCAGCGTTTCAGGGTTTGGTTCGTAGAGCCGCGGACGGACGACCAAGGTGGGTTCCGGGGCAATCAGCGTAATCTCCAGCGCCTCGGGCGAAACGCCGTGGACGCCGCGCAGCCGCGCGGCGGACAATGCTGCGTACATGCCGGCGAAACCGGCACCGATGATGACCAGTCGCATGTTGTGTTTCCTTTGATTGAATTGGATGCAGGGGATCAGCCAGCGATGAACGCCGACAGATCGGCATTCACGATCGCTGCATGGGTGGTGCAGATGCCGTGCGGCAGGCCGTCGTAGATCTTCAGGGAGCTGGTCTTCAGCAATTTCGCCGACAGCGGCGCCGAGTCCGCGACGGGCACGATCTGGTCGTCGCTGCCATGCAGGACGAGGGTCGGCACCGCGATGGCCTTGAGGTCTTCGGTGAAGTCGGTTTCGGAGAAAGCCTTGATGCCGTCGAGATGCGCCTTGGCGCCGCCGCTCATGGCCTGACGCCACCAATTCCAGATCACCGCCTGCGACGCCGTGGCACCGGGGCGGTTGTAGCCAAAGAACGGACCGCTCGCGAAGTCCAGATAGAACTGCGCCCGGCCGGCAGCGAGTTGCCGGCGCAATCCGTCGAGAACGTTGATCGGCAAGCCGCCGGGATTGCTCTCCGTCTTAACCATCAGCGGCGGCACGGCGCTGATCAGCACGAGCTTGGCGACGCGGCCGCGGCCGTAACGCGCGACGTAGCGGACGGCTTCGCCGCCGCCGGTGGAATGTCCGACATGGATCGCATTCCGCAGATCAAGATGATCGACCACGGCGGCAGCATCGGCCGCGTAGTGATCCATATCGTGGCCGTCGCCGACCTGGCTCGAGCGGCCGTGACCGCGGCGATCGTGGGCGATCACGCGAAACCCCTTGCCGACAAAATGCAGCATTTGCGTATCCCAGTCGTCGGAAGAGAGCGGCCAGCCGTGATGGAATACGATGGGCTGGCCCGATTTCGGCCCCCAGTCCTTGTAGAAAATCTTCACGCCGTCTTTGGTCGTCACGAACGCCGCCGGATCCGCCGCCTGCGCAGCGATGGTCGAGCTTCTCGACTCGTCACCGATCGCGGTCGTGGAGCGGACGCTGAGCGAGACGGCCGACATCACCGAGGTCGCGAGGATCTTTCGGCGCGTCGTGTTCGCAATCCGGTTGAGCGGCTTGTTCAAGGGCATTGGTCATCTCCGGTTGATAGGCTTGGACACGATGCGGATCTAACGAACCCTGCGTGCCGGTGCCCCAGCGCGGTTGCGGCGACTAAAGAGCAATTGCTGCTACCGCATCCGCCGGCGCCAATCGGTCGGCGTGTCACCGGTCAGCCGCTTGAATGCTGCGGCAAACGCGGTCTGCGAGGCGTAACCGAGCGCGGCCGCAACCGTGACGACGGACACGTCCGGGTCGCGCAGCATTTGCATCGCCTGCTCGAGCCGGCGCTGGCGGAGCCAGGCATGGGGCGAGAGCCCGGTGCTTTCCTTGAACGCGCGGCAGAAATGGAAGCGCGACAGGCCGGCGTCCGCGGCGAGCGCCGCAAGCGAGACGTCCGCTTCGCTCTCCGAGCGAAGCCGCTCGATGGCGCGCATCAGCACTCTCGGCGCCAGACCGCCGACGATGGGCTGGACTGCCGTCGGCGCGCCGGCGTGTGCGGCCAGCATACGCGTGGCGAGCAGGTCGGTGAGTTGCTGCCTAAACAGCGAGTCGAGGGCCTCGTTGCCTTCCAGGACGTCCGCGGCGCTCAGCAGCAGGCGGGACGTGATCGCGTCGGGATGCGCGGTCCGTTCGAGGAGATCGGCCGGCCTCGTGGTTCCGGCTTCGTCGGCCACGCGCACCAGCGTGCTGTGCGGAAGATAGAGCTGGACGACATCTACCGGCTTGGGGATGTCCCATCGCGAGCTCGCGCCTTCGGGGATGATGATGACGACACCGGGACGAAACGTGCCTGCCGAGACGAACCTTCCCGACCGCCGCTCCATGCGCTGAACCACGCCGTTGTAGGCCATGATGACGTGATGGGTCATCGGCTCGACGACGTCGTGGAGCGGGTCGTGCTTCCAGTGCGTCACGCCGCCGCCGACCGCGTCCAGGGCCATGCGAAACGGCTCGGTGCCGAGCACGCGGGCCATCTCGGCGTCCGCGAGAGGGCGGTCGGCCGACGGGCGAACAGGATCGCGCGGTTCGGGCGCGGCCGCCGTCTCCTCACCGTCAAGATCGTATGGAACAGACTTGGTCATGTTCATCTCGCGGGATGAGCGGTGTAGCGATTGCCGGAGAGCACCGCCGGCCGCGCTGCGTTACTGGCGAAGGGAGGACAGCCAATCTTCGAAGCGGATGGCTCCGAGCCGCGGATGGTCGCCCGGCGTGAGCGATCGGTCGTCCAGCTCCGCACCGAAATAGCGGGCGTGGATATCGGCGACGACCTTGCGCGGGTCGTTGATGGCGGCGAGGTATCGGCGGCCGAAATCGTCGAGGCTGAGCTGCTCCGGGCCAGCCAGTTCGACTATGCCGTTGATCGGCGCGGCCAGCGCCACGTCGGCGAGTGCGGCAGCGACATCGTCCGCGGCGACCGGCTGAAACAGCGCCGGCGACAGCCGGGCGACTCCTCCGTTCGTGGAGGTCTCGACGATGTGACCGGCAAACTCGAAAAACTGGGTGGCCCGGAGAATGCTGTAGGAACGACCTGAACTGCGGATCAGATGCTCCTGAGCGAGCTTGCCGCGGAAATAGCCGCAATTCTTAAGGCGATCGGTCCCGACGACGGACAGCGCGACATAGTGCTGCACGCCCGCGGTAGCCTTGGCCGCAAGCACGTTGCGGGTGGACCTCGTGAAGAATTCCAGAACCGCATCGTCCTCGAACGACGGTGAATTGGCGACATCGACGACAACGTCCGCGCCTGACAGCGCAAGGTCGAGCCCCTCACCGGTGACGGCGTCGACGCCCGTGCGGGGGGAGGCCGGGACGACCACGTGACCCTTGCGGCGCAGCAGGCTCACAAGTTTTGTCCCAATCAGGCCGGCTCCCCCAATGACAACGATCTTCATGCTGATTTTCCTCGACTTTCCCGGCCGGAGACGACCTGGCCACGACGGCGAGGATGGGCGAGGCCGAGCAGGAAAGCCTTGCAGACGGCTTGAATTACCCTTCAATTCTCATTGGATTGTCGTCCAAGCGGAGCGGCTTTGCTTTTCCTATTCGAAGATTTTTGCCTGGATGCTGAGCGGCGCGAGCTGACCCGTGGCTCGCAGCTCGTCGCGGTCGGGCCGAAAGTTTTCGACCTTCTGCTCTACCTGGTTCGCAACCGGGATCAGGTCGTGACGCGTGACGATCTGTTGGCCGCCGTCTGGGACGGTCGCATCGTCTCCGAATCGACGCTGACGAGTCACGTCAACGCGGTGCGCCGGGCGGTCGGCGATAGCGGCAAGGAGCAGCGCCTGATCCGGACGATTTCGCGCAAAGGACTGCGCTTTATCGGCGAGGTCCGGCAGGATGAGGTGGGCGCCAGCGCCGCAGACGCCGCCCGATCGCATTCTTCGGCGGTCGACCAGCAGCCGACGCTGTCACTCCCGGATGCTCCCTCCGTCGCGGTGCTGCCGTTTCGCAACCTCAGCGGCGATCCCGGGCAGGAGTATTTTGCCGACGGCATCGTCGAAGACATCATCACCGCATTGTCGCGGATCGGCTGGCTGTTCGTGATCGCCCGCAATTCGAGCTTCACCTACAAGGGCCGCACCGTGAACGAGCAGCAGGTCGGCCGCGAGCTCGGCGTGCGCTACGTCGTCGAAGGCAGCGTGCGGCGATCCGCCAACCGGGTGCGCATCACCGGGCAACTCGTAGACGCGACGACCGGCACTCATGTGTGGGCGGACAAATTCGAAGAGACGATCGGCGATCTGTTCGAGCTTCAGGACCAAATCGCAACCAGCATCGTCGGGGTGATCGCCTCGCAACTCGAACGCGCGGAAATCGAACGCGCCCGGCGAAAGCCGACCGGGAATCTGAGCGCATATGATCATTATCTGCGCGCCATGCCGCATCTGTATCGCGGGACGCGAGAGGCTATCGACGAAGCTTTGCCGCTGTTTGAGAAGGCGCTTTCGCTCGATCCCGACTTTGCCTCGGCGCACGCGATGGCGGCGTGGTGCTATTGCCTGCGCAAGATCAACGGCTGGATGACCGACCAGTCGCGGGAGTACGCTGAAGGCATTCGGCTGGCTCGCTCGGCGATCGAATTGGGCAGGGATGATGCCGTCGCGCTCACCCGCGCGGGGCATACGCTGGCCCATCTGGCTGGCGATCTGGAAGGCGCGGTTGCATTGCTCGACAGGGCCCTGCTGCTCAACCCCAATCTGGCGGCGGCCTGGTTCCTGGGTGGCTTCCTGCGGGTCTTGTGCGGTAATTCCGAGAGCGCCGTCGAATTCTTCTCGCGCGCGATGCGGTTCAGCCCGCTCGATCCGGAGATGTTCCGGATGCAGGCCGGCATGGCAATGGCACATCTGTTCGCGGAGCGGTTCGACCTGGCTGTGGATTGGGCCGAGCGGTCGTTCCGGCAGATGCCGAGTTCGGGGTTCGTCGTGCTCATTATCATCACGTCGCATGCGCTTACCGGGCGGATGCCGCGGGCAAAAGACGCAGCCGCTCATCTGCTCAAGCTGCATCCCACGTTTCGGATCTCCAAGCTGGAGGATTGGATACCGATCCAGCGGCCTGAACATCGGGCTACGTTCAAGAAGGGGCTGCGGCTAACGGGCCTGCCGGACTGAGCGCACTTTTGCGACGCGTGGATCGAACGCTGCGGTCCGCTTCTGACCCATTTGAGACATCAAGCCGACTTGCTTTCCTCGGAAGTTTCGTCAATATCGGCTGCATGACTGTCGTCGTGATCACGTTCGCGAACTTGTGGTGGCGCTCCACTTAGGAGCGGCACGGCTTTGTCATTCACCCAACCGTCGCCGCCGTTCATCGGCTTGCGAGGTTGCTTGCATCAACAGTCCGATTGAATGGCGGTTCTTATCTGGAGAACCGCGATGCAACATTCGTCAACCACCCTTCCTGTTATCTTGACCGGCGACAGAACCACTGGCCCGTTGCACCTGGGGCACTACGTCGGTTCGTTGAAGAACCGCGTCACCCTACAGACGACGCACCAGCAGTACCTGCTGCTGGCGGATGCCCAGGCACTCACGGACAACGCGCACAACCCTGGTCGGGTGCGTGACAATGTCCTTGAGATCGCGACAGATTACCTGGCTGTTGGGATCGACCCGAACCTGACCACGATCTGTCTTCAATCGCATCTCCCGGCGCTTGCCGATTTGACCCTGCTGTACATGAACTTTGTCACGGTGGCGCGGCTTGAGCGCAACCCGACCATCAAGGACGAAATCCAGGCGCGAGGTTTTGGCAGGGATATTCCAGCAGGCTTTCTCTGCTATCCCGTCGCCCAGGCCGCTGACATCACCGGTTTCAAAGCGACAATTGTCCCGGTTGGGGAAGATCAAGCTCCTTTGATCGAGCAAACCAATGAAGTCGTTCGCCGCATCAATCGCCAAGCTGGCTTTGAAGTGTTGCCCGAATCCCGCGCCCTCATTCCTCCCGTCGGACGACTTCCGGGCATCGACGGCAAAGCCAAAATGAGCAAGTCGCGGGGCAATGCTATTCAGCTATCAGCCACGGCCGATGAAATACGTAAGGCTGTCCGGCGTATGTTCACTGATCCAAGCCATGTAAAGGCATCCGACCCAGGTCGCATCGAAGGCAACGTGGTTTTCACGTACCTGGATGCGTTCGACGGAGATCACACTACGGTTGAGGATTTGAAGGCACGCTATATTCGTGGCGGCTTGGGCGACAGCATTGTGAAGAAACGTTTGGATGACGTGCTGCAGGCACTTCTCGCGCCAATCCGAGACCGTCGCCGCGCACTCGCCCGTGATCCCGGCTATGTGCTGCAAGTCGTCAAGCGCGGCACTGCGCGAGCGCGTGAGATCACAGATGCGACTTTGCGCGATGTTCGCGCCGCGCTTGGTCTATTCACCCTGAATTAATCGGATTGCGGTCAAGCCAGGGTATGTCCGGATTTGGCCCACCTCGGACGTTCCGGTCATCGCTTCCAACGTCTGCTCTCTGAGTTCAACCGGAAGTAGGCCGTCAGACACCCGATAGGCCGCTTTTGACCCATTGCGGACTCCATGGGCCTGGCGATATTATCTATGACCGTAGTGGGGGGGGGCGTGTGTTCGTTTGATCTTTTACATCTGGCTTGGGGTCTGGTTTGCACTGCTGATAGTAGCCAGCATCCTGCAATCCAAAATGCTCAAATGCCACATTCCAGGTAGGCCACTGCCTCGCGTTGGATGGAGGCGTGGATTTACCATTTTAACCGACCCAGATAGCTTCACTCGGATGGGAGAGTCTTATCGCCTCTGGACCATTAGGCTCGAAGTCACGGCGATGCTTTGGGCCTTTCCTGGCGTCATAATAGCCATCACACTCAATGATCGGTGACTCAAGTAACCGTTCGAATAACCTCGCCTGTTAGCCCAGAATTGCCGTCTCTGACTTTTGAGAATTACTGGCTGACTCGTTTCAACGCCGCCGGAAGAGGCGCGCTCTGAACTCGGAATAGGTAAGAGAAGCTTTCGGCCCAGTTTGGCGTTCGTACGACCTGTGTCGCCCGAAAAACGGCCGTTGTGCTATTTAGCACGGTGATTTCGCGAAATGCTCCGAACGTCTCGGCATTTGCCTCGAAACGCTTCGGTGTCCCATCGATGTCTTTCCTCGTGACTTGCCACGACGCCCCCCTGATTGCGGCTTTCATGTCGTTCGCCGCCTGTTCGAGCGCGTGCGGCGAAATCTCCGGTGCGAGGTTCGTGACGACCCTATCCAAGCGAACCCAGCCAAATTCCTCATGCTCGACCTTATCGCGAGAGACGCGAAGTTCGCCTAAGGAGATGCCCAACGTTCCTGACGGCCGTACTTCCAAGCCGATGACCACGTCCTTTCCGTCGCTCGCGCGGCCGACGAAGAGACAACTCGTCTCGGGCTCGCTTTTGGAATATCGCCAGCACGGCTGATCGCCTTTTCCTCGAATATCGGTTAGCGCGAATGATGCCTCGGTCTTCGCCAGAAGGTCTGCGTAGAAGCTTTGCTGGCCTGGCTTAAATGCACCCATGTGATCGCCTAGTTTCGAGCTTCTCTTATCTCGACGGTAGCACTGGTGGTCGGCGGCCGCCAACGATCAACAGATACGGAAGCGTCTCCGATCTCTTGGCATGAGTCGGGTTGTTACCGAAGTTCCGCTTCTGGCCCATGTCGGACCTTCGGCTTTGACTAAGTAGCGTCCGCTTTTGGACCTTGACCGGTCGCAGCAGCGCCACGCTAAAGCACGGTGGATCGTGGCCCCGCCCGGACGATCCGAGCGGGGCGCAGTCGTCTCACTCCGCCGTCTTGCGCGGCCGCGACCAGAGGAGCGTGTAGCCTTCGCCGCCCTCGTCGTCGAACAGGTTGGCGTAGATCGGGGCGTTGAACGAGGGGTCGTCGAGCTTGAGCGAGAGATAGTCGCGTCCCTCTTCGGAGCGTCGCGCCCAGGCGGCTCCGATCTCCACTCGTCCGGCGTAGACGCGGTGGCTGGGCGCGTTCTCGCTGAAGCGGTTGGCTTCGGGGACGATGCGTACGCCCTTGGCCTTGAGGCTCAGGGTGATGATCTCGCCCTGGAAATCGTCGCCGACCTTCTTGAAGGAACCGATGGAAGCCATGTTGTCTCTCCTTGGCTGGTTCGGGCCGCGACCACCGCGGCCTCGATGGCGTATCTCGGGCGAACGGCGATCGACGGCGCACCCGAAGGGCCGGAGCGGCAGCGGAGGACGACGCCGGACGACTTTCTTGTCCCGCGAGGAATGGGCGGCTTCGCCCAGGGGAAGAAAGTTGGCCGGCGGCGTTGCGCTCAGGCGATCGAGGCGCAGCCGGTCTTCGGCCAGATCAAGCCATCACGAGGCAAGGTGCGTCGCCGTCCCGATCAGCTTCCAGGAGAGACGTGGTCAGCCGCGGCCGCACAAGGCGGCGGGCAAGCCAAGCGTACGATCAGAAGCCGCCGACGAGAAAAGCGCGTAACGGTCTCAGTCCCGTGACAGCGAACCTGCCGTGAGCCGGTCAGCCAATGCTTTGCGCCGGTAAGATCGTTCTGCGGTGGGTCGCAAGCTCCAGTTCGGAGTGGCCCGCCTTCGCTCAGCTGAGCACATTCGTACTTGCGTACAACGTCGTCGACCGTTCGAGGCCCAGGCGGCTAGTCTGCCCAGGCCAGGTTCACAGCCGCGAAGAGTGGAGCGACCGATCGCCGCCCGCCTCGGACCGCAACGGGCGGGGCAGATCGTGATTGAGCAACTCGTGCAGAGCGCATCCGCCCGACAGGAACGCACCCAACCAACCGATGATCTCACGCAAGAGCGGAGATGGCCCAGCAAGGAAGGCAACACCTAGTGCCGTGTGACGGCCGGCCATTGCTGCCGGCACGAGAAAGGCAGCTGCTACGGAGGCGCGGATCAGCGGGGATCGTGAGGTTACGAACAGAACCCGGCCGATGGCCAGGGTGAGAGCCGCCGCGGTGAGGCCGACCAAAAATGCCCCGGCGATCCCGACGCCTGCACTCAGGACCGCCATGCTGGTGCTGACCGCAACGAAGAACGGGAGAGCGTGAACAGCCAGCTCAAACAGCGCGCGGCACAATAGTCCGACACTGACCAGTCCAAGGATGAGAGCAATCGCGGGCATGGCGGTGGCCTCCGTGCAAAGCTATGACGGGATGCGCCTTCCACCACCACCGCGGCGCGATCCAAACAATATGTATCCTGATTTGGACAAAGTTGCGGAGAGTCACGCCGACGCTCAAGCGGCGTCCGACGCGTTGTGAGATCGACAAAGCGTTGAGGAGTTGACGGCGCTCACGCGCCGCCTTTCCCAAAGGTCCAGACGGGAATGCCGAGACGACGGGCCTTATCGGCGAGGTTGCCCTGGATCCCCGAGCCGGGGAAGACCATTACGCCGATCGGAAGCGTCTCCAGCATGGCGTCGTTGCGCTTGAACGGTGCTGCCTTGTTGTGCCTCGTCCAGTCGGGCTTGAAGGCGATCTGCGGCACCTTCCGGTTCGCGGCCCATTTGGAAGCGATCAGCTCGGCGCCTTTCGGCGAGCCACCGTGCAAGAGCACCATGTCGGGATGCTTGGCGTGGACCTTGTCGAGCCGGTCCCACACGAGCGCGACATCATTGAAGTCAGCTCCGCCGGTGAGTGCGATCTTCGGACCCGGCGGCAGCATGACCTCGGTCTCGGCGCGTCGCTTCGCGGCGAAGAAGTCGCGGGAGTCGATCATGGCAGCTGTCAGCGTGCGATGGTTGACCTGCGAGCCCGATCGCGGGCGCCACGGCGATCGCGTATGCAGTTCGAAGGCCTCAGCGGCGAGGTCGCGGAACAGCTCCATGGCGTTGCGGCGCTCGACCAGCGACAGCCCTTCCGACGTCAGCCGCTCAAGCTCGACAGAGCGGACCTCCGAGCCGTTCTGCTCACGTTGGCTCGATCGCTGCGCCTGCTCGTTGTCGTCGAGCTCGCGCTCGATGCGTATCGTCGCACGGTGAAACAGGTTGACCGTCGACCACAAGAGATCCTTGAGCTCGGGCTCGAGACGTGTGTCGGAGAGCGTCGCCACCAGGGCGTCGAAGATGTCGGCAACCGCGCCGGCGATGGCCCTGCCCTCCGGCAGCGGACGCGGATCCGGCTCGTCGTCGAAGGGCCGGTAGCCATACAGTTGGAGTTCGGCCAAAGCGTCGTCGGTCGTCGAGCGGGTGTCGTGCGGCTCACGCATTTCGTCGTGGTGGTCGGACATGGGGATCTCGTCTGTGATCTCTGACCGCGCCGATCGCGGCCTTCCATAGCGATCTCCAAGACGGCGGGCGGACCGGACCAGAACCCGCTGATCGCGGGCCGGAGCGACAGCGGAGGATGGCGGTGCGCGGCTATTTTGTTTCGCGATGCAAAGGCCCGCACGCGGGCCGGCGGAAAATAGGCGCGAACCGCCATTGCCGGACCGGACCGTCTGCCGTCCGATCGCCTCTGATGAAGGCCCCGGCGCGGCTCTCGGAGGCTCAGATGAGATCCTCTCGCCCACCCACGAGTTGCGATCGCAGAGCAGCCCCCGACGTGGGACCGACGTTCAGGCCGAGATCACGTCCAGGAAGCGCGCGTCGTCCCCCGGCAACAGCTGATGGCGCAGCATGTCCCGGAGCTGGGCTTTCCCGAATGCGCGCAGATCTTCGTTGAAATCCCCAAGGCGCGGGCACAAGGCGATCGCCTCGATGCCGGCGTCCAGCGCTCTTACCGTCAACGCCTTTGCCGCATTGATCCCGGCAGCGTCAGCGTCGACTGCGACATAGAGCCGGCGCAGCGTGACCGGCCACAGCAGCGTGGCGAGATGGTTGGCGGAGAGCGCTGCGGCAACCGGCAGGGATGGCAGCACCGTCCGCAATGACAGCATGGTCTCGATGCCCTCGCCGGCCGCCATGACGTCATCAGTAATCCCGAAACGAGCGGCGTGTCCAAGCAGGTCGCCCATCGCCCGCCGCGGCGTATCGATCGGGGCCTTACCTAGCCTGCGATCGTCGAAGCCCTCAGGATCGAGCCAGGTGCGATGGACGCCGGTAATGCGGCCCGTCAGGTCCGTAACGGCGGAAATCAGAGCTGGCCATGTCTCGACGTCAGCGGCGCCGTCCGGCCGATAGAAGCAGCGAGGATGGAAGCGCAGCGCGTCAGTGCTGACGCTCAAATCGATCCCGCGATGAGCAAGATAGGCCTCGCCGAGCGTACCAGGCAGCGGTTGCGCCATCCCAAACAGCCGGCGAGCCGCTCTGGTGGAGTTGCGGGGACGCCGGGCTGCCTCAGCATCGATCGCCGGTTCACGTTGCCAGTCCGGCAGCTTCAGGAACCGCCGCGCCTCATTGGCAATCTCACGAAAGCTGCGAAAGCCGCACGTCGTTCCGATGACGTCCAGCAGATCGCCGTGCTCGCCGGTCGCAGCATCCGTCCATTTGCCGGGCGGTCCCTTCGAGGACGCATGTAGCCGCACGAACAGCGAGCGGCCGGGCGTGTTGTTGACATCACCGACCAGCCAATAGCGTCCCTCACGTCGGCCGTTGGATAGGTAATGTCGGCACACCGCCTCGGCCTCACGCGCGAGGCGGCGCGCCAGCTCGGACGCGTCCTCTGCCATCACGGTCGCTCCCGCCCACGAACGTCAGCGATCGGAAAACGCTCCAGGACCTTGGCGAGGATCGTTGGGCCACTTGCATCGGTCGGCACGAACATCCGCAGCTTCCACGAGATGATCTCGCCCAACAGTCCGTAGGCCCTGAGACAATCCCTCAAGCTGTCAGAGAAGCCCGACAGCTCGATCCGATTGACACCCATGACGCGCGCTCTGCGCAGCTGGAGCCCCTCTTGAAGGTCGAGGACGCAGCCTTCATGCAGCAGAGCCGTGAACGCGTGCTCGGGAGCGAGCGCCGGCGCCTCAGTCGACACTGCTGTGAACCAACCGAGCGGCACCTTACGACCGATGATGCGCTCGCCTGCGTCAGTCTGTAGCCGGTAGACCCGTGTGGACTCCTGAGGCAGCCGCTTCCAGATCGGCAGCAGCAGGCCGGTGACCAGGTAGATCGTGGTGGTCGCAAACTCCGGAATGGACGCGAGCTCCGCGCTCCAGGCGGCCTTGAACTGCTCACGGTCCGTCTCGCCCCAATCATGCTCGACCAGCTTGGCGAGCGGCAGAGTGCGACGTCCCATCGGTCCGATCAGATGGACGCGCGGTTCGATCTCGCCGTCGTCAAGCAGCCAGCTGGGCGCCGGCACCTGGATCGCCGCGCGCCCAGAGCGAGTATTGCGCAGCGGAACGGCTCGCCGCTGCAGCAGCCGCTCCAAGGCCTCGTTCAGCGGCATTGGCCGGTTGCGATCGCGCTGGACGATGGTGACGAGATGAGTTTCGGCGCTAGTGGCGGGATGGGTGTAGATCGTGCGCCGCTCCTTGACGACGAAGCTTTCGGCGCGGAGCGTCTCCAAGCCTGCATCGTAAGTCCCGGACGCGATCGCGCCCTCGATCCGCGCCGCGAGCAACTGCTCGAACACCGTGAACAGGATGTTCTGCAGCTCGATCGTCAGCGCGAGCAGCCGGTTCAGGAACGTCGTGATCGGGGGCAGCTCGTCGCGTAGACCGTTCTCATCGGTCAGCTTCAATCCCGTGGCCTGCTCGAACCGCTGCAGCGAGCAGCTGCCGACCTGGCCGCGAGCCAGGAGGCCGTAGAGCTGACGCAGCGCATCGCGCGCGTGCGGGCTTTCGAGATTATCCTCGGGACGGAACAGCTCCTGCCCACCGGTCTGGCGCTGACCACGGGTGATCGCGCCCAAGGTGTCGAGCCGGCGCGCGATCGTGGAGAGAAAGCGCTTCTCGGCCTTCACATCCGTTGCGATCGGGCGAAACAGCGGCGGCTGGGCCTGGTTGGTGCGGTTGGTCCGCCCAAGCCCCTGGATCGCGGCATCCGCCTTCCAGCCCGGCTCCAACAGATAGTGCACCCGCAGCCGCTTGTTCTTGGCCGAGAGCTCGGCGTGGTAGCTGCGCCCTGTGCCGCCAGCATCCGAGAACACCAGGATGCGCTTCTGGTCATCCATGAAGGCTGCGGCCTCGGCAAGGTTGGCGGAGGCCGTTCTGGTCTCAACCGCCATCCGATCGCGGATGCGGATGATCCGTCGCGACCGGCCAGTGACCTCGGCGACCTCGTCGGTGCCGAAGCGCTGAACGATCTGATCGAGTGCGCCGGGCACCGGAGCCAGCGAGGCGAGATGCTCGATCATCTGGTCGCGGCGCGCGACCGCCTCGCGGCTCTCGACCGGCTGGCCGTCGCGATAGACCGGCCGCGACAACAAATTGCCCTCGCCGTCCGTGAACGGCTCGTAGAGCTGAACCGGGAAGGAATGGGCGAGGTAGTCCAGAACATATTCGCGGGGCGTGATGTCGACCTGGACGTCGCCCCAGTCCTCGGTCGGGATCTCGGCAAGGCGGCGCTCCATCAGGGCTTCGCCGGTCGAGACGATCTGGATGACTGCGGCATGGCCGGCTTCGAGATCACGCTTGATCGCGTTGATCAGCGTCGGCGTCTTCATCGAGGTCAGGAGATGCCCGAAGAAACGCTGCTTGGCGGATTCACAGGCCGAGCGCGCTGCGGATTTGGCTTGCGCGTTCAGCGTGCCCGTTGCGCCGGTGATGTTGGCCGCGCGCATCGCAGCCTCGAGATTGTTGTGAATGACCGCGAAGGCCTCGGCATAGGCGTCGTAGATCCTGACCTGCTCGTCCGTCAGCCGGTGCTCGAGCAGCTCGTATTCGATACCCTCGAAGGACAGCGACCGTGCGGCATAGAGCCCGAGCGCCTTGAGATCCCTGGCCATCACCTCCATGGCTGCGACCCCGCCCTCCTCGATCGCCGCCACGAAATCCGCACGGGTCGCAAACGGGAAGTCCGCGCCGCCCCACAGTCCAAGCCGCTGGGCATAAGCCAGATTATGGACGGTGGTCGCGCCTGTTGCCGAGACGTAGACGATGCGGGCATTGGGCAGCGCGTGCTGCAGTCTCAATCCGGCGCGCCCCTGCTGTGAAGCCGCCTGCTCGCCCCGATCGCCCTTATTGCCTGCGGCGTTCTGCATCGCATGACTCTCGTCGAAGATGATCACGCCGTCGAAGTCGCGCCCCACCCAGTCGACGATCTGGCGGACGCGGGAAAGCTTCTCGGCCTTCTCGTCGGTCCGTAGCGTGGCATAGGTCGTAAAAAGGATGGCTTCATCCAGCCGGATCGGCGTGCCCTGGCGGAAGCGCGACAGCGGCGTGACCAGCAACCGCTCCATGCCGAGCGCCGCCCAGTCGCGCTGGGCGTCCTCGATCAGCTTGTCGGACTTGCTGACCCAGATCGCCCGGCGCCGGCCCTTCAGCCAATTATCGAGCAGAATGCCCGCAACCTGGCGGCCTTTCCCCGCGCCCGTGCCGTCGCCGAGGAACCAGCCGCGCCGGAAGCGTACCTCGCCCTCGGCATCCTCGCTGACCGCACGAACCTGGTCGAAAGTCTCGTCGACAGTCCAGACACCAGCCAGAAAGCCAGCATGCGCCTCGCCGGCATAGATGATGCTTTCGAGCTGCGCGTCAGACAGGACGCCATCGGCCATGAGCGCAGGCAGCAGATGCGGCCGATAAGACGGCTTGGGTGGCGCGACGGAGGCCATAGCTGCGGATTGCACGAGCTTCGTCGGATGCGGCTGCGCGCCGGGGATTCGGATCGACTGCAGCTGATACGCCTCGTACAGCGCGTCAGTCAGGCGGGGTCCCTCCGCGGGCACATCATTTACCAGCTCGTAAGCGAGCTCACAGCCCGCAGGCTCGAACGACATGGGCGATGGAGAGGAGCAGGGAGAGGCCAATACGCGCCGGTCTCTGGGACGCCGATCGGCACTTGCATCCACATGCGCAACAAAGCGGCCCGACATGGGCAGCTGCGGCGGCACGAGCGCCGTGATCCAACCAAACAAGGTCCTCACGTCGGGCGCCATCCCGGCCGACTGCGGAAAGACACGAGGATCCGGCGCCGGCTGCTTGTCGATCACGAGCAGCCGTGTGGTCGTCGTCGTCCCCTGCCGCGCATAGACGTCGCCATCGATCGCAGCAGAGAACACGAGGCGGCCTCGCTCCTGCAGACATACGAAGGCGTCCGTCCAGGTCGGATTGTCCGGCGCAAAACCGGCGGACGTGATTGCAACCAGCCGTCCTCCATCTCCGAGCCTTGCGAGCGCCGAAGAAACATGGCGCAACGTCGTATCGGCCAGAGGGCGATCCACATTCGCGGTCGCCGAGAACGGCGAGTTCATCAAGACGACGCTTGGAACGCAGGCGGCATCGAGATGATCATCGATCTGCGCGGCATCGAAACGCGTCACGTTCAGGGCCGGGAACACCAGATCGAGCAAGGCGGCGCGGCTTGCAGCGAGCTCATTGAGCAGGAGCGAGCCGCCGGCGAGCTCCGCGAAGACAGCCAGGCTCCCCGTCCCCGCTGAGGGTTCGAGCACGCGATCCGCCGATGTCACTTGCGCCGCCGCGGCCACGGCGAGCGCCAGCGGCAACGGCGTCGAGAACTGCTGAAAACTCTGGCTCTCCAGTGAGCGCCTGGTATGGCTCGGCAGAAGGGCTGCAATCTTTGCGACCATCGGCAGCATAGCTGAGGGCAAGCCATGGCTCACCTTGATCATCGCCGGACCGTACTTGGCCAGGAACAGAACAGCGGCGACCTCGCAGGCCTCGTACGCCGTCTTCCAATCCCAGCTTCCGTCGGCGTCACTGGCGCCAAATGCGGTCTGCATAGTCAGGCGCAGGCACCTTGCATCGATGCGCTCGCCGCGGGCGAGGATTGGTAGCAGCAACTCAGCTGCACGAAGGACGGCCTTGCCGCGCGCAAGGAGCGCGAAGGATGCCGTAGGGCAGCTCGTCTCGGTGATCATGTCGAGGAACCTCGGAGGAGAGCGGGATGCGGAAGAGCGCCGCCGAATGCTCTCTCTGCCCCAGCGGCCTCACCCGCCCTGCTCCGCCTCTCTCACTCTCGACCCGCTCGAGGAGACGGTGACCTCAATGAAAAAAGCCCGGCCTAGCTGGCCGGGCTTCCATCGACGATTTCTCCGGGCCCGAGGCGATCCTTCCCAGGCGAGGGTCATTCCGCGGCAACGATCTCCTCGACTTCGTCTGCGCCTTCCGTTGCCTCCTCATCCTCGCTGAGGAATGCCGGCAGGCTGTCGGCATCGGCACCTTCGACCTCAGGCGTCAGGTCCGCCTCGGTGCCACGCAGCGGCTCCGGCAGCCAGCGGCTGCCTTCGAGCAGCCGTTCGGCTTCGCTTGCCATGTCCGGCTTCTTCAGATGCGCGATGAGCTGAACCGAAGCCTCGCCCTTCGCTTCGCGCACCGTCTGCAATATGCGGTGCTTGGTGACGCGCCCGAGGTAATTGTCCACGGTGGGCTTCCAGCCGGCGCTGACCATATCGAGCCCGACGGCGCGCGACAGCCGCTCAGCCTGGTCGAGGCGGCCGCGAACGCCGTGGGCTGACAGGCGGCCTTGGTGCACCCGGTTGGCTGGCTCGAAGATCGCGTTCACCGCCTGCGACGCACAATGGGCGAAGAGCGCGGCCTGGGCTGACCTGTCCATCGCCGTCAACGCTGCCCAGAGGTCCTTGTCGCTGGCAGGCAGTTTCGCCTTCCAGTATGCGTGACGGGCGGCGATCGCCTTTGCCGGAGCGCTGTCCTGCAAGCCCGGCGGCTGCGCCGGGAAGCTCGGCGTACGCAGCGAGATATCCAGGCAATTGAGCGTCGAACCGAACGGATAGAATGTCGCCAGCACAAAGCTGTGCAACACCGCCTGAAACGCGATCGAAGGCTCCTGGCCTAGCGCATCGCGAAGGGCGAGCGTGCGATAGGCTGAGAGCTCGCTGACCAACCGGTCGGGCAAGGGGCGCTCGACATCCTCCCCGTCCTCATCCGGCCCATCCTGCTCGCCGTTACCGATGACGATGGTCGGCGCCGATCCCCTGCCCGCTACGTCAGGAACGCCGGTCCCGTGATCGTAGTCGTCACCAGCTTCGACATTCGGCTCTTCGCTGGTCGCCTCGACCTCATCCTCTGGACGGACGAAGCCACGGGCGACACGGAGGCTGCCCTCGGAGTCGATGCTGACGAACGCGCCGGCCCGCGCCATCTCGGCGGCATCGTAGATCATCGGCCGATCGTCGAACGACTGCAGCGCCGCCTCGATCTCACCGAGACGCCGATCGACGCCCTCGGGCAACTCGTCGGCCTGGCCATAGTCAGCCTCGAGCTTGGCCTGCTCGGTTCGCAGCGCTTCAACAACTGCCTGCTCGTCAGCGGTGAGTTCGGCGGGCTCTCCGTGCAGCTCGCGAAAGCCATGCGTATGTCCGAACGGGAAATCGACGGCGGCCGCGATCCATTTCCAGCCCTCCGCGCCAATCCGCTCAGCTTGCGTCTTGAGCTTTTCCGCGACGAGCCGGTCGAGCAGCGCGACATCCTGCAGCCAGCCGCCATCGTCGGCCTAGAACAGATCCCGCAGCACGGCCCCGCCCGCCGCCTCGTAGGCGTCGACCCCGACGAATTGAACCCTTCGGTCGAACACCCGCACCGTCTGCTCAATGAGCTGCCGGCGGATCTGGTAGGGCGTATCCCCACCGGAGCGGCTGACCTTCTCCCAGACCTCCTGTTGGCGTGCATGATCCGTCGTCACCGAAAACGCCATCAGCTGCTCGAGCGTCATGCCTTCGGCCGCATATACATCGAGCAGCACGGGCGAGACCGCGGCCAGACGTAGCCGCTGCTTGACGACCGCAACCGTCACAAAATGCCGCGCCGCGATCTCCTCCTCCCCGAGACCGCTATCGCGCAGCGATTGGAACGCACGGAATTGATCCAGGGGATGAAGCGGTTAGATTATGCGTCAAGTGTCCTGTTAGCTGGATGA
>NZ_JABFDP010000035.1:0-87889 GCF_013179005.1 Bradyrhizobium denitrificans
ATCCCCGGCACCGACACCTGCATCAAGCTCGGCGGCTATCTCCGTGCTGAGACGTCGTTCGCCAGCAACGGCCAGTACAACAACGCCGTCAACGGCGTTTCCGGTGCGAACAACCGTCTGAGCAACTACTTCTACAGCCGCGCTCGTCAGGACCTGAACATCGACACGCGCACCGCGACCGAATACGGCGTGGTCCGCACCTACTTCGATGCGACGTTCACCTGGACCTCGGGCACCTACGGCGGCACCGGTTCGGCTGCTGGCGGCACCGCCTACAGCAGCGCCATCGGCCTGAACGCCGCTGGTACCGCGACCGCTGGTGCGACCAGCGTCAACCCGACCGACGGCGGCATCGCCGGTGGCTCGCTCGGCGTGTACTATGCCTTCATCCAGTTCGCTGGCTTCACCATGGGTAAGGCCGTGTCGCAGTTCGACGCGCCCTGGACCAACTACCCGGGCAACAACTTCGACGGTCTGTGGGGCGGCGGCGGCACTGTCACCGGTGTCAACCAGTTCACCTACACCGCCGATTTCGGCT
Source organism: Bradyrhizobium denitrificans (assembly GCF_013179005.1). Taxonomy (NCBI): domain Bacteria; kingdom Pseudomonadati; phylum Pseudomonadota; class Alphaproteobacteria; order Hyphomicrobiales; family Nitrobacteraceae; genus Bradyrhizobium; species Bradyrhizobium denitrificans. The sequence continues at coordinate 539 of NZ_JABFDP010000035.1, forward strand.
CGGGCATCACGGCGGCGATCTCGGCGCAGGATGCGACCCAGTACTACCAGACCAACCTCTGGAACGTGTCGGGCATCACCGCGGCCGGCATCATCGGCGGCGCCTACGGCAGCAACAGCTACGGCGGCAACGTTGCTCCGGACATCGTCGGTATGGTCCGTGTCGACCAGGCTTGGGGTCTGTTCCAGGCGTCGTTCGCGGCGCATGACAACCACACCGGCTACTACGGCGCTTCGGAGACCTCGGGTCATCCGGGCGACAAGTGGGGCTGGGCTGCTCAGCTGGCCTTGTCGATCAAGAACATCCCGACTGGCCCCGGCGACACGATCAGCATCCAGGGCGTCTACACCAACGGTGCGAGCCGCTACAACGCGCAGAGCCTGGTTCCGACCACCTACGCGATCTACGGCGGCAGCAGCACGCCTGGCGTGTACGGCACGCTGGCCTTCGCTGGCCTGAGCGACTCCGTCTACGTGAACGGTGGCGAGCAGCAGCTGACCACGACCTACGGCTTCCGTGGCGCTTACACCCACAACTGGAGCCCGACCTGGAACTCGGCGATCTACGGTTCGTGGGCTGCCGTGAGCTACAACAACACTGCCAAGGGCCTGATCTGCGGCAGCGCGGCGATGACGACGATCGCGGGCGCAGGCTTCACCTGCAACCCCGACTTCAACATCTCCTCGCTGGGTGTGATCACCCGTTGGACCCCGGTCAAGAACCTGACCTTCTCGGCTGACGTTGCCTGGACGAACCTCGACCAGAAGTACACCGGCAACATCGCCTATCCGGGTTCGGCTGGCATCGCGAAGCCGGCTGCGACCTACCAGCTCAAGGACCAGAACTCGGTGTCCTTGCTGCTCCGCGCTCAGCGCAACTTCTGATCTGATCGAGAGATCGGTTCAAGGATCCCCGGCAGGCAACTGCCGGGGATTTTTGTTTGTGTGGTGCTTGTCTCCGAAGGTGGGCACGCGCCTCAGCCCGCCGCGTGGTAGGATCGGATCGTGGCGTCGGGCAGGGCGATGACCGCAGGGCGGCAGTGCTGCGCGTTTCGTCCCGTCGCTCCGCCGCGTGAGGATGGAGACGTGAGAGCCTGATTTCTGTGCGCAGTGCGGCGAGACGGGGCCTGCTTGCGCCGCATCATGCCGATCTGGAATCCAATCTCTATCGCTGAAAAGCGCGGGTCGAGCCGCGATCACGCGCCGAGGGCAATGAGCACAGCGATAAAAGACGTTTATCAACAGGGCCTTATAAGAATTTTTCCGGTTTCGATAATTGGGTATTGAAATTAGATGAGTTGATAAGATAATTTTCCAGCGTCGCTACATCAGCTGTGTACCGGCCGAATGCTACCGTCCAATGTTGAATCTCCGAAGCCCTCGACGATGCCCCGTCGGGGGTTTCTTCATTTGGGCGGAACCCGCGCGGGCTCCGGTCCTTCCGCTTCGCGTTGAAGCTCTCTCCATATGGGGGCGTGCTCGAGCCGCATTGGCATCAGCGACCCTGTGCTATGGTGACGCGACCGGTTGCTAACCTCCAGAAACATACGGAAAAAAGAGTCATGACGTGGCTTGACCGTGAATTCGCGGATCATCACAGTCTGACAAACAGATGACGGATGAAAAAGCCGTCACGGGCGAGGAAGCGGTGCGCGATGGGTTCGGAAGGCGTTCTGAAGGCGTTTGGGCCGTGGTCTGAGAGGGAAGAGGTGTCCGACGCGTTGACGCGTCTGTTGGACGCGACGTCGGAAAGGGAAAGCGAACTCGCCGAATGTCTGGCGATCGTGCAGCGCATCTACAATGATGACGCCGACTCCTGGTACCAAGAATGGATGCGAGCGGCCGAGGTCATGCGAGGCGGTGCGTGCAGTCTCGCGGATGCAGGGCTGCTCGAAGCGGCCCGGAGAAAGTGGCTTCGCGCCGTCAACTACTATGAGGTCGCCGCGTCGTCGATTGGCAGCTGCCCCGTGCGGTCGCAAAGCGTAGACGCAGGCATTCGCACTTGCGCGTTGGACTATCTCAGTCTCGGCGTTCGGCAGGGCGAGGTGGTCACGATCGCCTGGCGGCCGGATTATTCGCTGGAGGCCTGTTTTCTCCCGGCATCCGATCGGCCAGAGCCTGCGCCGATGGTGGTCTGCATCTGTGAGCCCGGCCGCCGTAAAGAGAAGTCTCTGCTCATGCTTGCCGGACACGCCGCAGAGCGCGGCCTGTCGCTTTTGGTCGTCGATCTGCTCGGGCCGGGGCCGACCAGCCGGTTCGAGGACATCGTCGGGCATCGCGATCTCGAGACCGCGATCGGCAGCGTGATGGATTATGTGTGCGGACGGGACGACGTGGATGACGGCAGGATCGCCATCCTGGCCGACGATTGGAGTTCGTCCTTCGTGGCCCGCGGGATCGCGCTTGATCCGCGCTACGCAGCCGCGGTGTGTGATGCCGGACTTTGGGACATTCACGAGCGCGTCTGTTTGTCTCGCCGGCTGACCCCGGACGAGCGCGCCTGCCTCCCAAGCGCCAGCGATTGTCGCGTGGCGCGACAGATCATGTGTCCGCTTTTGGTCGCTCTGCCTGACCGCGGCTGGTTGCGCGCCGACATTGCGACCCGCTTGGTCGCACAGATGAAGCGCGAGCATCTTGATGTCACGCTGAAGATCTTTGCGAGCGATCAGGGCGGCGTGTGCGACGCGCAGTCGAATGCCGCGATATTCGACTGGATTGCGGCGCGTCTCGCGGGCGCTCCCAAGCTGCCGAGCTGAAGCGGTCGGCTTCTCGAAGGGATCAACGCGCTTCGAGTCCGGGCGCAGCGGTTGCTGTGAGTTGAGCTGTCGATACCGTCACGCTCGTCCTGACGGCCGCGGCTGCCGCGATTCGATCAGACCCCGAGCGAAACTCGGGCGCTCGCCTTTTCGAAGCGCTCCTTGAGCGCGGCGAGCTTGTCCGTGAAAGTCGAAAGCTCGGAGGCGTCGAACTCCTCGAAGATGAAGCCGAAGATCTGCGCCTGGTGGGTTTCGAGTTCGGAAAAATGCTCCGAGGTCTTGGCGGTCAGGGACATCCTGACCACGCGTGCATCCTCCGGGGCGGGCTTGCGGTGCACGAACCCCTTTTTCTCGAGCAGCTTCGACTGAGTCGTGACGAAGGAGGGGTCGACGTGGAGCCGCTTGGCTGCCGCATTGACCGCGACGCCTTCGCCCTGATCGAGTTCCGAGATGGCCATCAGGATCATCCATTGTGGACCGCTGATGCCGATTCGCTTCGCCCAGAAGTACCTCAGTTCCTCGAGATGCACGTTGATCGTTGCGATCTCCCGGGCGAAACGCAGAACAGCGTCGCGATTCTTCGGCAGACGATCTGACATCTGCTGTTCCTCAGCCGCCTCCACAGATGCGGCAGATATATTCTTCAAGGGCGCCATTGCTCGAGAGGTCCAGTTCCTCGGTCGACCCTAATGAAAAAAAATCTGCAGCAAAATCACTAATCTAGGAGGTAATGCGCAGGTGCCCTTGCGTCGCACAATGAGCTGCCTTGGTGTTGCCCTGGGGACACATTTCGGCTTCATTCAATTACCTGACTGCATAAACTATTTTGCTTACCGAATGAGCGGAGGCATAGTTCCTGGCGACGGTGGGGGGATTACTCGATCGTCCCGTTACAGGTGGTTTCGCTTAAGTCCCTCGCGTGATGCGGGTGTGTCCGATGGCGCGAAGCGACTGAAGCGGTTTTTCGGGAGCGGAGGAAGCGGATCGTCCTGGGGGATCCTGGTCCGGTTCTTTCTCAAAAGCGCAACTTGGAGGTTTAAATGAAGACGGTTAAGAGCCTTGTCCTCGGCTCAGCGGCGGCCCTGCTCGCCATGTCCGGGGCTCAGGCGGCCGACCTTCCGATCAAGGCCAAAGCGGTCGAGTATGTGAAGGTTTGCTCCCTGTATGGTGCGGGTTTCTACTACATCCCCGGCACCGACACCTGCATCAAGCTCGGCGGCTACCTGCGCGTGGAAGCCGGTCTGGGCACCAACAGCCTCTACAACTGGGCCAGTGGCGCTCCCGCCGGCGCGCATAACCGCCTCAGCAACTACTACACCGCTCGCGCTCGTGAAGATCTGAACATCGACACCCGCACGGCGACCGAGTACGGCGTTGTCCGCACCTTCTTCGATGCGACCTTCTCGTGGACCACGGGCGGCTACACCGGTACCGGCTCAGCCGCCGGTGCGACGGCCTACAGCACCGCGATCGGCCTCAATGCCGCGGGTACTGCGACCGCAGGTGCGGCGAGCGTCAACCCGACGGACGGCGGCGTCGCCGGCGGTTCGCTCGGTGTCTACTACGCCTTCATCCAGTTCGCTGGATTCACCATGGGTAAGGCCGTGTCGCAGTTCGATGCGCCCTGGCAGAACTACCCGGGCAACAACTACGACGGTCTGTGGGGCGGCGGCGGCACTGTCACCGGTGTCAACCAATTCTCCTACACGGCTGACTTCGGCCAGGGCATCACCGTGTCGGTGTCGGCCGAAGATGCGACCCAGTACTATCAGGCTGGCAACCTCAACCTGTCGGGCGCCAGCGGTGCAGGCATGATCGGCGGTGCTTACGGCGCCAACGCCATCGGCGGTACGCGCTCGCCGAACCTCGTCGGCCAGCTGCGTATCGATCAAGCCTGGGGTCTGTTCCAGTTGTCGGTTGCGGCGCATGACAACCACGTCGGCTACTACGGTGCCAGCGAGACCAGCGGCGCGCCTGCCGACAAGTGGGGCTGGGCGGTCCAGGGTGCTCTGTCGATCAAGAACATCCCGACGGGTCCCGGCGACACGATCAACATCCAGGGCGTCTACACCGATGGTGCGACGCGCTACAACGCGCAGAGCCTGGCTCCGGTCAGCTACTCGATCTACGGCGGCAGCAATGTTGCCGGCGCCTATGGCAGCATCGCCTTCGCCAACGCGCCGGACACGGTGTTCGTGACCAACGGTGCGCAGGAGAGCGTCAAGACCTGGGGCTTCCGTGGTGCTTACACGCATAACTGGAACGCTGCCTGGAACACGGCGATCTACGGATCGTACGCTCAGGTGAAGTACGGCACGGTCGGCACGGCGGCGATTTGCGCCAATGCGACGGCTCTGCTGGGTCTGGTCGGAACCTGCAACCCGAACTTCGATATCTCGACGATCGGCTTGATCACCCGCTGGACCCCGGTCAAGAACCTCACCTTCTCGGCCGACTTCGCCTACAGCCAGCTCGACCAGAAGTATTCGGGCACGATTGCGGCCCCCGCGAGCGCTGGCAATGCCAAGCCCGCCGGCATCTACGAGCTGAAGGATCAGAACAGCATGACCCTGCTGATCCGCGCTCAGCGCAACTGGTAACAGTGCTCTGATCACAGGCTACGACCCCCGGCAGGCAACTGCCGGGGGTTTTCTTTTGCGCCGACGCTGGGCTGGGCGAACGGAGCAGGGCCCGGGCTGATTCGCCGTGCAAGGGACGAATTTCCTGGCCTGCTCTCGAGGCTGGCCGATCAGCATCGCTCTGCAGGATCATTGTAGTTTCGCCTTGTCCCGATTGTGGTGTCGCCGCAGTTCAGCCGCTGACCGGCGCAACCAGCATGCCCACCATGCGCGCGGACCGTCCGGTTGATCGGTCATCGAACCGCGACATGGTGAAACGTGGCGGCGCAGATTGGGCGGCCGCACGGCGAGGTCCTGACGGCATCGAAGCCTCAGACCTTCAGAACAGGCCGCACGGCGGCGCGCCTCCTGAGCAACAGGCCTGACCCCAGTATTGCCCCGCCTGCGGCCGACATTTCCGCTTCATTGCTGCCGTGCTCTCGACATGGATCCGGCGCCGCCGGCCAGCCTCACTCTCTATAAGGCGAAGGTGCGCTGCAGCCGTGCGTGCCGCATCGGCGTCACATGCATGGTCCGGCCCGCCACGAGAATGGTCCGATAAAACACCAAAAGCGCCTCGCGATCGTTCCCACTGTAACGCTATGCGCAAGCACTGTACGGCGGCTGGAGATGAGCTGACCCCGTGGGGGCGGACGTTCGCTTCTGAGCCAGGCCGTCTCGCGTGAGTCATGTGGAGGTTACTATGAAGACTGTGAAGAGCCTTGTTCTGGGCTCAGGGGCGGCTTTGCTCGCCATGAGTGGGGCTCATGCAGCCGACCTTCCGATCAAGGCCAAACCGGTCGAGTATGTGAGGGTTTGTTCGATGTACGGTGCGGGATTCTTCTACATCCCGGGCACCGACACCTGCATCAAGCTGGGGGGATTTCTGCGTGCTGAGGCGGCCTTCGGGACCAACGCTCTGTTTCAGAATGCCACCAACGGCGTAGCTGGCGCGCGCAATCGCCTCAGCAACTACTACACGACTCGCTCGCGCGCCGACTTCAACATCGACACGCGCACCGCGACCGAATATGGCGTCGTCCGCACCTACTTCGATGCCGTCTTCCAGTGGACGTCGGGCAGCTATACCGGCACCGGCTCGGCCACGGGTGCCACTGTCTATAGCAGCAACATCGCCCTCAACGCGGCCGGAAATGCGATTGCCGGCGCAACGACGGTCAATCCGTCCGATGGCGGCATCGCCGGCGGTGGACTTGGCGTGTTCTACGCTTTCATCCAGTTTGCCGGCTTCACGATGGGTAAGGCGGTGTCGCAATTCGATGCGCCCTGGAGCAACTATCCCGGTAACAATTTCGATGGTCTCACCGGCGGCGGCGGCAGCATCACCGGCGTCAATCAGTTCACCTACACCGCCGATTTCGGCTCCGGCATCACGGCCGCGATCTCGGCCCAGGATGCGACGCAATATGGGCAGTCGCAGATCTGGAACACGACCGGGCAAACCGCAGCCGGCGTCATCACCGGCGCCTATGGCACGTCGAACTTCGGCGGCAATGTCGCGCCCGACATCGTCGGCATGGTGCGCGTCGACCAGGCCTGGGGCCTGTTCCAGGCCTCTTTCGCCGCTCACGACAATCACGCCGGCTTCAACGGCGCGACCGAGGTCACCGGCCATCCCGCCGACAAATGGGGCTATGCCGGCCAGCTCGCGCTGTCAATCAAGAACATCCCGACCGGACCTGGCGACACCCTCAATGTGCAGGGCGTCTACACCAACGGCGCCAGCCGCTACAATTTCCAGAGTCTTGCGCCGATCAACTACGCCATGTACGGCGCCAGCAACATGGCGGGTGCCTATCAGAGCCTCGGCTTTGCCGGTGTGTCTGATTCCGTCTTCGCGACGGGCACCCAGCAGCAGCTGACGACGACCTATGGCTTCCGCGGCGCGTTCACCCATAATTGGGATCCGTTCTGGAACACCGCCGTCTACGGTTCCTGGAGCGCGGTCAGGTACAACAACACGGCCAAGGGATTGATCTGCAACGGCGCCGGCATGGTTGCGCTCGGCATCACCGGTGCGAACTGCAATCCGGACTTCAACATCTCGACGCTCGGCGTGATCACCCGCTGGACCCCGGTCAAGAACCTGACCTTCTCGGCCGACGTGGCGTGGACCCGCCTGGATCAGAAGTTCAACGGCGTGGCGAACGCGCCGGCCGCGGCGGTCGTCGCCAAGCCGGCGACGACCTATCAGCTCAAGGACCAGGATTCGGTCTCGCTGCTGCTCCGCGCCCAGCGCAACTGGTAACGAACTGCGAGTGGTAAATAGGGAGTAGCGAATGGCGTTGACAGGCCGGACAAGGCTTGTCTCGCTACTCGCTACTCGCTACTCGCTACTCGCTACTCGCTACTCGACCACGGCACCGCGACGCAGATCGGCCTCGATCTGCAGCCGCGAGCCGCCGCCGAAACGGGCGCGATAGACCTGCAGATTCTCCATGACGCGCTGCACGTAGTTGCGGGTCTCCGCGAATGGGATCAGCTCGACCCAGTCGACCGCGTCGACCTTCGGATCGCGCGGGTCGCCGTAGCGCTCGACCCATTTCTTCACGCTGCCGCGGCCGGCATTGTAGGCCGCAAACGTCATGATGTACGAACCGCGATAGTCCTCGAGCAGCCCGCCCAGCTCGGCGGCGCCGAGGGCGGCGTTGTAGACCGGATCGGTCTTCATCCGGTTCAGATCAAAGCTGACGCCAGCGCGCTTGCAGACATAGCGGCCAGCATCTGGCGTCACCTGCATCAGGCCATAGGCCTGCGCGGGCGAGACCACGGCCTGGTTGAAGGCGCTTTCCTGGCGCGCGATCGAGAAGATCACGCTCTGCTCGACCTCCGGTCCGATCGAGCGGAACGGCGGGATGCCGGTCACGGGATACGCGTAGTGATCGAACGGCAGTCCGCGATTCAGCGCCGCCTTGCCGACCAGCAGCATCGCCCGCGCGTCGCTGTTCCGTCCCGCGATCTCGGCGAGGCCGACCAGCACGTCCGGATCGCCATTGTCCCCCATGTCGGCGAACATCGGGATCGCGACCTCGCCCTCGTCGAGCTCGTAGAGCAGCTGCGCGGCACGCACCACTTCCAGCCGCTCGACGCCGCGTCCGCGGCCGCTCGGCGCGGCGTTGAGCCCGAGCTGCGGCAGCCCCAGCTTGGCCCGGGCGAGCTGTCCATAATAACTGGTCGATTGCTCGGCGGCCGCCGTGTAGGCCGCGCGCGCCTCCTGCATGCGCCCCATCGCTTCCGCCGCACGGCCCTGCCAATATCCGGCCCGGGCCAGGGTGGTCGGATTGACGCTGCCGACGCCGATCCGGGCAAAATGCTGGGCCGCGGTCGCGGGATCGTTGAGGAAGCGCAGCGCGATCCAGCCGGCGGTGAATTCCTGCTCGGTCTTGTAGATGTCGCGGTTGGGCAGTGCGGCATCACGGGCGATCAGATAGGCGCTGCGGTACTCGCCGGTGTCGATCATCTTGCGCGACAGCAGCCGTCGCTCGATCCACCATTCGTCGAGATTGTGCAGGCGTCCCGGATCCTTCGGCGCGTTCAGCATCAGTTGTGCCGCCTCGGCAAACTTCTCGTCGCGTCGCAGCAGCTGGATCCGGCTGAAAATGTAGCCGGCGTCGCCGTGCAGCTCGTGCGGCACCGCATCGAGCAGAGCGCGGCTGTTGGGCGCCTTGCGGTAGGTCGCGATCCGCGCTTTGGCCAGGGCGACATGGCCGGCGCCGAGGCGCCGGGCCGCACGCAACGCGGCCTCGTGCTCGCTGCCATACAGTAGAGTGTCCATCCGCGCCTTGTGGTCGCCGCCGGAGATCAGCGGGCCAAACTGGTCGAGGATGTTGTTCTCCGTCTCCTCCGACATGGCATCGTTGCGCCAGGCTTCGCGCACCAGGCGCTCGGCATTGGCGCGATCCCCCCGGTTGAGCATGACGCGGGCCAGCGCGAACCGGCCCTTGGCCGATAGCGGCGACTCGTTCTCGAACCAGGACCACACCACGGCGTCGTCGCGCTTGTCGTCCCACAGCGCAGCCTCCAGGCGGCGGCGCAGGAAGCTCTGGGACGGCCAGCTCGGATTCGCCGTGATGAAGGCGCGATAGCGCTCGACGGTGGCATTGTTGTTGTCGCTGCGCAGGATCACCCATTCGGCCAGCTTGCGCGCCACGGGATCCGAGATCGCCTGCGCGACCTGGGTGGCATCGTCGGGCTTGCGCTTGCGAACCAGTTCAATGACGTTTTCGAGCGCGTCCTTGTCCGATTGCGAGGTCGAAGAGGTTGCCGCCACGGCGGCCGGGACGACGGGCTTGCGGGCGGCGGGCAGGGCAGCGTGCTGGCGCGGCGCCGGCAGGCCGGCGGTTCCAGGCATGATGTCCCGCGGCGCGGCGGCCCGCGGCGCCTCGCTCGCACCCTTGGGGCCGCTCTTGCTGTCGGGTTTTGCCTCGGCCCGGGCGTCGGCCTTGCCCTTGGACTCCGCGCCCTCTTTGGCGGCGGTACCGGGAACCACGCTGCGGGCGATCGGGCGCGCCTTGGGCAGCGGAACCTTGTCCTTGGCGAGAGCGATGTCTCCGGCGAGCCCCCATGCGAGCGTCAGGCCGGCGGCCAAGGACACCGAGAGGGACTTCGACAGGGCGGTCGAGCGCAATGCGGCGGCGCGGGCAGAGAGGGGCACGGCGTTCCTTTGCGGCGGATAACTTCGATCCCTGACGAACGTGGTCTATCGAAAAGGTGAACAAATCCTAAATGTACCGGGAGGCCCGGCAACCTGCGCCAACACCGCGGCAAAATCACGACCGGAGGGCGGCATGCGGCGACCCCGACCCAGGTGTCGAGGTTCTTGACCCCCCGACAACCGGCACGTCTCGTATCTGGCTTGCAGGGACCGAAGCTCTGGCCTCAAGGTCGGTCCATGGGTGATTCGAACGATTGGTGTGCCTGTTGAGAAGGCAGCTCCGGGGCCGGCGGGCCTTCCGCCCCGTGTCCGGACCCGTTATGTAGGGCGTTTCGTACAGGGGCCAACACGCGTTGGGAGGGAGTTTCATGGCAGCCAAGACGAATTTCCGGGGCTCTTTCACCGCCTTGGTCACTCCTTTCAAAAACGGGGCCGTCGACGAGGCCGCGTTCCGCAGCCTGGTGAACTGGCAGATCGACGAGGGCACCAACGGCCTGGTGCCGGTCGGCACCACGGGCGAGAGCCCGACACTCAGCCATGACGAGCACAAGCAGGTGGTCGAGTGGTGCATCGCCGAGGCCAAGGGCCGCGTGCCGGTGATCGCGGGGGCCGGATCGAACTCGACCAGGGAAGCCGTCGAACTCGCGGAGCACGCCGAGAAGGCCGGCGCCGACGCGGTGCTGGTGGTGACGCCCTATTACAACAAGCCGACGCAGGAAGGCCTGTATCAGCACTTCAAGGCGATCAACGACGCAATCGGCATTCCGATCATCATCTACAACATTCCGCCGCGCTCGGTGATCGACATGTCGGTCGACACCATGAAGCGGCTGTTCGAGCTGAAGAACATCGCCGGCGTGAAGGACGCCACGGCCAGCATGGTGCGGGTGTCGCAGCAGCGCGCGGCGCTGGGCGAGGATTTCAACCAGCTGTCGGGCGAGGACGCCACCATCATCGGCTACATGGCCCATGGCGGCCATGGCTGCATCTCGGTGACCTCGAACGTCGCGCCGCGGCTGTGCGCGGAATTCCATGCCGCCTGGCAGAAGGGCGATGTCGCCACCGCGCTGAAGATCCACGACAAGCTGATGCCGCTGCACACCAACCTGTTCATCGAGTCCAATCCGGGTCCGGTGAAATACGCGCTGTCGCTGCTCGGCAAGCTGGAGGAGCGGCTGCGTTTGCCGATGGTGCCGGTCTCCGAGCCGACGCGGATCGCCGTACGCGAGGCCATGGTCCATGCCGGGCTGATCAACTGAGACGGGGCGGCCCGGCCGGGAATTTTCTCGCAACGCTTCAAGGGGGATGAGAGCATGCTGAAGGAATTCCGCGAATTCGCGATGAAGGGCAACGTCGTCGACCTCGCGGTCGGCGTCATCATTGGCGCGGCCTTCGGTGCCATCGTCACCTCGCTGGTTAGCGACGTCATCATGCCGATCATCGGCGCGATCACCGGCGGCCTCGATTTCTCGAACTACTTCATCCCGCTGTCCAAGTCGGTCACGGCCGGCAATCTCGCCGATGCCAAGAAGCAGGGCGCTGTGCTGGCCTATGGACAGTTCCTGACACTGACCTTGAACTTCTTCATCATCGCCTTTGTGCTGTTCCTGATCATTCGTGGGATGAACAGGCTGAAGCGGTTGCAGGAGACCCAGCCTGCGGCGGCGCCGAAGCCCTCGCGCGAGGTGGAGCTTTTGACCGAAATCAGGGATCTCCTGAAGAAAGCCTGACGTGGCAGACAAGAAAGAGCCCAAGATCACGGTCGCTGCCGAGAACCGCAAGGCGCGGTTCAACTATGCGATCGAGGACACGATCGAGGCCGGCATCGCGCTGACCGGCACCGAGGTGAAGTCGATCCGCAGCGGCAAGTCGACGATCGCGGAATCCTATGCGGATTCCCGCGACGGCGAGATCTGGCTGATCAACGCCAACATTCCCGAATATCTGCAGGCCAACCGCTTCAATCACGAGCCGAAGCGGCCGCGCAAGCTGCTGCTCCATCGCAAGCAGATCAACAAGCTGATGGGCGCGGTCGAGCGCGAGGGCATGACGCTCATTCCGCTCAAGCTCTATTTCAACGAGCGCGGCCGCGCCAAGCTCTTGCTCGCGGTCGCCAAGGGCAAGAAGCTGCACGACAAGCGCGAGAGCGAGAAGAAGCGCGATTGGGGCCGCGAGAAGGGGCGGCTGCTGCGGGCGCGCGGCTGACCAGGCGATGGCGCGGTCGTCCGTGCCAGCGCAAGCGGCAAAACCATGCTGGGACATGACCGATGACTCAGAAGAACCTGCTCGACGTCGACTGGAGCAAGATTCCGGCACCGACCGATGACGGTGCGGCTGATCATCTGGTCGGGATGATCATGCCCGCCATCGGGCTGCGGGCCACCGACGACACCGTCGTGGATCTGTCGGCCCTGAAGGGGCGCACCGTCGTGTTCGCCTATCCTCGGACCGGCGAGCCCGGCAAGGCCTCCCTGGTCGAAGACTGGGACATGATCCCGGGCGCCCGCGGCTGCACGCCGCAGGCCTGCAGCTTCCGCGACCTGTTCGGGGAACTGAAGGCCGCAGGGGCCGCGCATGTGTTCGGGCTATCGACGCAGAGCAATGCCTATCAGACCGAGATGGCCTCACGGCTGCATTTGCCGTTTGCCGTGCTGTCGGACGAGAAGCTCGAACTGACCGGCGCGCTGCGATTGCCGACCATGGAAATTGCCGGCCTGACCTTGATCAAGCGGCTGGCGATGATCGTTGACGATGCGCGCATTACCCACGTCTTCTATCCGGTCTTTCCGCCGGACCGGAATTCCGCCGACGTGCTGGCCTGGCTGCGCGCGAACCGCCTGTCCGCTGCGTGACGGGCCGGCATACAACAGATGCGCGGGATCAGGGGCTGCTCGCTCGGCCCGTGGGCTGCGCCGATCTGGCGCGAGGGCTGATCGGATCATTCGTTGCGCTTGATCTTTTCGGAAAACCGGTTTCGACCGTTCCGGACCTGGCTCTAATCCAGCTCCGCCTTCACGCGGGCGAACACGGCATGAAACATCTCGGTGGTGAGCACGCCGGTATTCGTGTTGTAGCGTGAGCAGTGATAGCTGTCGTAAAGCTTGATCGCTCCGGCCTGATGCACGGCGCCGTGAGCAAACGGCGCGGCGGCGGCGCGCAGCCCGAGCAGTTTCAGCAGCGTGTCGTGCGAGATGCGGCCGAGCGCGACGATGCTGCGCAGGCGCGGCATCGCTGCGATCGTGGCGCCGAGAAACGCCCGGCACTGATTGATCTCGGCCGGCAGCGGCTTGTTCTGCGGCGGGACGCAGCGGACGGCGTTGCTAATCCGGCAATCGACCAGCGTCAGCCCGTCATCGGGGCGTGCTTCGAAGCGGCCTTTGGCAAAGCCGTAGCGCAGTAGGGTTCCATAGAGCAGTTCCCCGGCGTAATCGCCGGTGAAGGGGCGGCCGGTACGGTTGGCACCCTGCAGTCCCGGCGCAAGCCCGACGATCAGGAGGCGGCCGTCGGCGGCGCCGAACGAAGGTACGGGGGAATTGAACCAAGACGGCTCGCGCGCCCGCTGCGCCTCGCGGAACTCCACGAGGCGAGGGCACAGCGGACAGTCTTGATGCGGATCGGTTGACGAGGGCGGGGCGCTGCCGGCCCGGCCGCCGCTGGAGCGCGGCCTAGTCGTCGAAGTCGTCATCAGGGGTCGTGGCGGCGGTGGTCGTGGTGCTGCGGGTGGCCGGGGTGGTCGAGCGCTGCAGGAACTGCGGAGAATGGTGGCGCGGCTCGCGCGGCGCCGGGCGTTCCGACGGATCGCGGCCGAGCTTGGATTGCAGCTCGACGAGATCGGTGAACACATCGGCTTGGCGGCGCAGCTCGTCGGCGATCATCGGCGGCTGGCTCGAAATGGTGGAGATCACGGTGACGCGAACGCCGCGCCGCTGCATCGCCTCGACCAGGGAGCGGAAGTCGCCGTCACCGGAAAACAGCACCATCTGGTCGATGTGCTCGGCGAGTTCCATGGCATCGACGGCGAGCTCGATGTCCATATTGCCCTTCACCTTGCGCCGGCCGCTGGCGTCGATGAATTCCTTGGTGGCCTTGGTGACCACCGTGTACCCGTTGTAGTCGAGCCAGTCGATCAGAGGCCGAATCGACGAGTACTCCTGATCTTCGATGATCGCCGTGTAATAGAACGCGCGCAGCAGGGTGCCGCGGCTCTGGAATTCCTTGAGGAGGCGCTTGTAGTCGATATCGAATCCGAGCGTCTTGGCCGTGGCGTATAGGTTGGCGCCGTCAATGAAGAGCGCAATCTTGTTGGTCGAAGATGACATTCAGTGTCTCGCGTTGAGTTAGCTTCTGTTTTTTGGCGCGACTCAGGCCGGCCGCGCATTCCATCTCAAGATACTGCCAAGGCGTCGAAGCCGCCCGTCTGGTGTGAGGCTACCGCAAACTGGAGTGATATGGGCAACAAAGGCGCACTAATGACGACGCAATGAAGCGTTTTCTTGTCCAAAGTGCGCACGAGGCAGATCCGGGCGGACTGCCAGCCAAGGTTGCGGAATCCTTACTCCTTGCCCCTTACCGAAGCCTGACCACCAGATTGGCCTTGCGAAAACCCGTCAGGCTCTATAACTAGCCCAGCATAATCAGCATATTAAGCACACAAACGACCGGAGCGACAATCAATGGCGCGCGTCACCGTTGAAGATTGTATTGATAAAGTGGACAATCGGTTCGACCTGGTCCTCCTGGCCGCGCATCGCGCCCGTATGATCTCGTCGGGCTCACAACTTACAATTGACAGAGATAACGACAAGAATCCCGTTGTGGCACTCCGGGAGATTGCGGATTCTACCATTTCTCCCGAAGACTTGAAGGAAGAGCTGGTGCATTCGCTGCAGAAGTTTGTCGAAGTCGATGAGCCGGAGCCCGATACGGTGCCGCTGATCGGTTCGGCCGGCGCCAGCGTCGATGCCGACGACACCGAGGTCGCGGTCGAGCGGATGACCGAGGAAGAGCTCCTCAAGGGGCTCGAGGGCCTCGCCCCGCCGGAAGAGCAGCCGGAAGAGGACGAGTGACGATCCCGCCATCGTCCTCTCGGATTAACTTGTGAGAATGTGAAGGCCCGGATCGCGTCCGGGCCTTTGCATTTGATCGGGATTCCGTGATTACCATAGGGGCATCGGGCGGCATCGGCGTCGCCGAATCAGGCACTGACGGTAAAGGTTTAGACAATTTTCATGGCGGTCTCTCGCCACACGCCTCCGCAAATGCAGGCCGCAGCCGAATCAGCTGTGGCGGCCCCGACGGCTGAGCGGCCTCGGCCCCAGAAGCCGCGCTCCCGCATGATGCGGCAGTATGACCTCGTCGAACGGGTCCGCTCCTACAATCCCGATACTAACGAGGATCTGCTCAACCGCGCCTATGTCTATGCGATGAAGGCGCACGGCTCGCAGACCCGGGCCTCGGGCGATCCGTATTTCACCCATCCGCTCGAAGTCGCGGCCATTCTGACCGACCTCAAGCTCGATGACGCCACCATCGTGGCTGCGCTGCTTCACGATACGATCGAGGACACCGAGGCCACCCGCGCCGAGATCGATCGCCTGTTCGGGCCCGAGATCGGCGCGCTGGTCGAAGGTCTGACCAAGCTGAAGCGGCTCGAGCTCGTCTCGCGCGAGGCCAAGCAGGCCGAGAACCTGCGCAAGCTGCTGCTGGCGATCGCCGACGACGTGCGTGTGCTGCTCGTCAAGCTTGCCGATCGTTTGCACAACATGCGCACGCTGGAATTCGTGCCGGAAGCCTCGCGGCGGCGCATCGCCGAGGAGACGCTCGACATCTATGCGCCGCTCGCCGGGCGCATGGGCATGCAGGAGATGCGCGAGGAACTCGAGGATCTCTCGTTCCGGACGCTCGACCCGCAGGCGTATGACGTCGTCATGCAGCGGCTCGACGCGCTCGCGGAGCGCAACCGGAACCTGATCGGCGAGATCGAAAGCCAGCTCGCGCGGAAGTTTCGCGATCACGGCCTGACGGCGCGGGTTTTTGGTCGTCGCAAGCGGCCATTCTCGATCTGGACCAAGATGGAGCGCAAATCCATCGGCTTTGAGCAGCTGTCGGACATCTTCGGCTTCCGGGTCATCATGCCGGACCTCGAGTCCTGCTATCGTGCGCTCGGCATCGTGCACACGACATGGCCGGTCGTCCCAGGGCGCTTCAAGGATTACATCTCGACGCCCAAGCAGAACGATTATCGCTCGATACACACGACTGTGATCGGACCCGGTAAGCAGCGCGTCGAGCTCCAGATCCGCACCGAGGAGATGGACCAGATCGCCGAGCTCGGGATCGCCGCTCACGCCTTCTACAAGGACGATATCGGCTCGCCCACCGAGCTGCTCAAGCGCGAATCGAATGCGTTCGCTTGGCTCCGTCACACCATCGGAATCCTGTCGGAGAGCGCCAACCCCGAGGAGTTTCTCGAGCATACCAAGCTCGAACTCTTCCACGACCAGGTGTTCTGCTTCACGCCGAAGGGGAAGTTGATCGCGCTGCCGCGCCACGCAAATGTGATCGACTTCGCCTATGCCGTGCATACCGATGTCGGCAACAGCGCCGTCGGCTGCAAGATCAATGGCAAGTTCGCCGCACTCTCGTCGGAATTGCAGAACGGCGACGAGGTGGAGGTGCTGACATCGGATGCTCAATCCGCGCCGCCTTCGGCCTGGGAGACGCTCGCGGTCACCGGCAAGGCGCGAGCTGCGATCCGCCGCGCCACCCGCACGGCGGTGCGCGATCAATATGCCGGGCTTGGCCGGCGCATCGTCGAACGCCTGTTCGAGCGCACCAAGCTCGATTATGCCGATGACAAGCTCAAGGGCGCCTTGCCGCGCCTCGCGCGGGCCTCGATCGAGGACGTGATGGCGGCGGTCGGCCGCGGCGAGATCAAGGCCTCCGACGTCGCCCGCGCGATGTATCCCGACTATAAGGAAGAGCGGATCGTGCGCTATGGCAGCAAGAAGACAGCCGCTGCGGCTGCCAAGGCTGCTGCGGCGCCGACGGCCGAGCCCGCGCGCGGGGCTTTCGCGATCCCGATCAGTGGCCTCAATTCAGGCCTGCCGGTGAAGTTCGCGCCCAATGGCGGCGCCGTTCCCGGCGACCGCATCGTCGGCATCGTGACGCCGGGCGAGGGGATCACGATCTATCCGATCCAGTCGCCGGCCCTGAAGGATTTCGAGGAGGAGCCGGAGCGCTGGCTCGACGTGCGCTGGGATGTCGACGAGACCACCCCGCAACGCTTCCCGGCGCGGATCCGGGTGGAGAACGTCAACGAGCCCGGCAGCCTCGCCCAGGTCGCGACCGTGATCGCCGAGCATGACGGCAATATCGACAATATCAGCATGAGCCGCCGCTCGCCCGATTTCACCGAGCTGACGATCGATCTCGAAGTCTACGACCTCAAGCATCTCTCGGCGATCATCAACCAGCTCCGCGCGAAAACCATCGTCGCCAGGGTCGACCGCGTGAATGGCTAATCTGCGGGTTTGGTGGCGGCGTTCTGGCTCGTGATGCGCTAAACAAGCCGTATTCCTACCGAGAGTTCTGCGAGCCGGTCCATGTCAGATCCTGCGAAGCCACATCCTCCGAAGCTGCGCCTCGGCGTCAATGTCGACCACGTGGCGACGTTGCGAAATGCCCGCGGCGGCAGCAGTCCGGATCCGGTGCGCGCCGCGCTGCTGGCCATCGAGGCCGGTGCTGACGGCATCACCGCCCATTTGCGCGAGGATCGGCGGCATATCCGCGACGACGACATGGCGCGCCTGAAAGCGGAAATCGCCAAGCCGCTGAATTTCGAGATGGCCGCGACCGACGAGATGGTGCGGATCGCGCTTGCAACCCGCCCGCATGCCTGCTGCCTGGTGCCGGAGCGGCGCGAGGAGCTGACCACCGAGGGAGGCCTCGACGTGGTCGGCCAGCACAATGCCCTGGCGCCCGCGATCGCCCGGCTGAACGATGCCGGCATCCGTGTCTCGCTGTTCATCGCCGCCGATCCTGCGCAGATCGAGATGGCAGCGCGCCTGCGCGCGCCGGTGATCGAGATCCACACCGGCGGCTGGTGTGATGCCATCGCCGACGGCCATCACGACAAGGCTGCCACCGAATGGGAGCGAATCGTCGCCGGCGCCCGGTTGGCCTATTCCGCCGGCCTCGAGGTCCATGCCGGCCACGGGCTCGATTATACGACCGCCGAGCAGATCGCGGCTTTGCCGGAAATCGTCGAGCTCAACATCGGTTACTTCATGATGGGGGAGGCGCTGTTCGTCGGCTTGCCCCAATCGGTGCGGTCCATGCGCGTGGCGATGGATCGCGGCCGGAGCCGGGCGGCATGATCATCGGCATCGGCTCCGACCTCATCGACATCCGCCGCGTGGCCGAGGTCATCGAGCGCCATGGCGATCGGTTCTTGAACCGTATCTTCACCGAGGCCGAGCGCGCCAAGGCCGAGCGGCGTGCCAAGAACGAGAAGATGGTGGTCGCCACCTATGCCAAGCGATTCGCCGCCAAGGAGGCCTGCTCCAAGGCGCTCGGCACCGGCATCCGGCACGGGGTGTGGTGGCGCGACATGGGCGTGGTCAATTTGCCCGGAGGCCGGCCAACGATGCAGCTCACGGGCGGCGCGGCGGAGCGGCTGAAGGCGCTGACCCCGGCGGGCCATGACGCCCGCATCGACCTGTCGATCACCGACGATTGGCCGCTGGCGCAGGCCTTTGTCATCATTTCGGCGGTGAGCCTGGCCACCTCCTGAGCCGTCCCGGCTTTGTCGGAAAAACAAAAATGCAATCGATTCCAGTACGTTATGGAGTTTTGATGCGGCCCTTGATTGCGCGGGCCGGAACAGTCGTCTAAAACCCGCTGGAATTGAACCGGCAGCATCAGGGGCGGATTCTGGGTCATACCGGAATTGGCCTTTACCACCAGAATCAGGCCAGACTCCCTCAAACCGCGGCACGAAGCGTTGTTCGCGGGGAGGAGGGTGTTCTGCAACGGCTGGCGAATCGTCGGACCATTCGCCAAGGGACAGTGAAAGAGCGATGAGCGTGACCTCCGGAACCAAGACTGAGAGCGGCGTCGGCGAAACCGTTCGCGTCGTCGTTCATGCGCTCCTGATCGCGCTCGTGATCCGCACCTTCCTGTTCCAGCCCTTCAACATCCCGTCGGGCTCGATGAAGGCGACGCTGCTGGTCGGCGATTATCTGTTCGTGTCGAAATATTCCTACGGCTACAGCCACTACTCGATCCCGCTGTCGCCGCCGCTGTTTTCCGGCCGCATCTTCGGCTCCGAGCCGAGCCGGGGCGATATCGTCGTGTTCCGTCTGCCGAAGGACGACACCACCGACTACATCAAGCGCGTGATCGGCTTGCCGGGCGATCGGATCCAGGTCCGCGAGGGCCTGCTCTACATCAACGACAAGCCGGTGCAGCGCGAGCGTCTCAGCGACTTCATCGGAGAGGATCCGTGCGGGCAGCCGGACTCCACGGCGCGGGTGAAACGCTGGAAGGAAACCCTGCCGAACGGCGTGAGCTACGAGACGCTGGATTGCGTCGACAATGGCTATGTCGACAACACCAATGTCTACACCGTGCCGCCCGGCCACTTCTTCATGATGGGCGACAACCGCGATAACTCGACCGATAGCCGCTTCCTGTCCCAGGTGGGCTATGTGCCGTTCGAGAACATTGTCGGCCGCGCCCAGCTGATCTTTTTCTCCATCGCCGAAGGCGAGCATGCCTGGGCCTTCTGGCGTTGGCCGGTGTCGGTGCGTTGGAACCGTATTTTCAAAATTGTGCGATGATCGACGACTCACCCGAGATCCAGACCACCCAGGCGGCCGCACCGAGCCCGCAATCGGGCACGGCTGCGCTGGACTCGCCGGCGAAATCCGTGTCCCGGCCCAGATCGGAGAGCAAGTCCGAGATAAAGTCCGAACCGAAGCCTGACGGAAGATCTGAAGCCAAGTCTGATACCAAGTCTGATACCAAGCCTGAAGCCAAGGTCGAGGCCAAGTCCGACAAGGCAGAGGCAAAGACCGAGTCCCGCGGCGCCGACGCTAGCGAGGCCCAGGCGGAGACAGACGCCGGACCTGACGCACCGCCTGCGGAGAAGTCTGATGCCAAGCCGCGGAGCAAGGCCAAGGGCAGTCGCGGCACCAAGAGTGCTGGCGCCAGCGCGACCAAGGGCGCCAGGGCCGCCGAGAAGGCGGCCAATGCCGCGATCGAAGCGCGAATCGGGCATCACTTTGCCGATCCGTCCTTGCTCAGCACCGCCGTTACCCACGTCTCGGCGCTGAAATCGTCCAAGAAGCGCGGCGACAGCTATCAGCGGCTTGAATTCCTCGGCGATCACGTGCTCGGCCTGATCGTCTCCGACATGCTCTACCGGTCGTTTCCAAGTGCCGATGAGGGCGAATTGTCGAAGCGGCTGGCCGATCTCGTGCGCAAGGAAAGCTGTGCCGACGTTGCCAAATCGCTCGGCCTGCTCGATGACATCAAGCTCGGCGCCGTCGGCGCAGGGGCGGGCGCGCGGCTGCGCAAGTCGGTGCTGGGGGATGTCTGCGAGGCGGTGATCGGCGCGATCTTCCTGGACGGCGGCTATGCGGCCGCGGCCGGTTTCGTCGAGCGCAACTGGACGGAGCGCATGCACAAGCCGCGGCGTCCCTTGCGCGATCCCAAGACGGTGCTGCAGGAATGGGCCCAGGGCAAGGGCCTGCCGACGCCGGTGTATCGCGAGGTCGAGCGGACCGGTCCACATCACGACCCGCAGTTCCGGGTCGCCGTCGATCTGCCGGGCCTGGAGTCGGCCGAAGGGGTTGGCGGGTCCAAGCGTGCAGCGGAGAAGGTGGCCGCATCCGTCATGATCGAACGTGAAGGCGTCAGCGGCGGCAGCAATGACGGCTGAGCAACACGCCGGGCCGGAGGCCGAGACCCGCTGCGGATTCGTCGCGCTGATCGGCGCCCCCAATGTCGGCAAGTCGACGCTGGTCAATGCGTTGGTGGGCTCCAAGGTCACGATCGTCTCGCGCAAGGTTCAGACCACGCGCGCGCTGATCCGTGGCATCGTGATCGAGGGAACGTCGCAGATCATTCTGGTCGACACGCCCGGCATTTTCTCGCCGAAGCGCCGGCTCGATCGCGCCATGGTGACGACGGCCTGGAGCGGCGCCCATGATGCCGATCTCGTCTGCGTGCTGCTCGACGCCAAGAAGGGTCTCGACGACGAGGCGCAGGCCATCATCGACAAGGCGGCCGCGGTCGCGCATCAGAAGATCCTGGTGGTCAACAAGGTCGATCTGGTGCCGCGCGAGAAGCTGCTGGCGCTGGTTGCGGCGGCCAATGAGAAGCTGCCCTTTGCGCGCACCTTCATGATCTCGGCGCTCTCCGGCGATGGAGTCGACGATCTCAAGCAGGCGCTGGCGGCAATGGTGCCGCCCGGTCCGTTCCATTATCCCGAGGACCAGATGTCGGACGCGCCGATGCGTCACCTCGCGGCCGAGATCACCCGCGAAAAGATCTACTCGCATCTGCATCAGGAATTGCCGTATCAATCCACCGTCGAGACCGACAGCTGGACGGAGCGCAAGGACGGTTCGATCCGGATCGAACAGACGATCTTCGTGGAGCGCGACAGCCAGCGCAAGATCGTGCTCGGCAAGGGCGGCGCGACGATCAAGTCGATCGGCGCACAGTCGCGCAAGGAGATCGCCGAGATCACCGGCGTGCCGGTGCATCTCTTCCTGTTCGTCAAGGTCCGTGAGAACTGGGGCGACGATCCCGATCGCTATCGGGAAATGGGGCTTGAGTTCCCCAGGGAATGACAATGAGCGTGCCGCGCAACGTGTTGTGGTTCGAAGTCCTGCTCTACATCTCGTTGATGCTGGATGCACTTTCTGTGGCCGTGTCCGATCGCACGCCGAGCTTCGACATGACGGAGGACATGATCACGGCGCAGACCGTGCTCAACGGCGCCATCATCCTGCTGCTGTTCTATTTCGTTTATCTGGCGGCGCAGCGCCGCAAGAACTGGCCGCGCTGGGTGATCCTGGCCGCGCTGGTGCTGTCGGACATGTCGCTGGTGCAGGTCATCGGCCAGAAGGGCATGACCCTCGACGCCGGCATCGAGGTCATCTCCTGCGCACTCACGACCATCGGGCTGTACTACTCCTTCACTGGCGATGCTCGCGGCTGGTTCAATGCGTGAGCTCACTGTGCCCGGCCTCGTTTGAAGCTGGAGCGGAGCCCGTCATCGACCAGCAAGCCTGACGCGTTCGCCGCATGATTGCCGGCGTCACCGGGCGGTGCCAGGGAGAATCGGAGGCGGCAGGCCCGCTTGGCTCGTCCCATTGAGGTGTTTGCGGAGACATCACGCGCAGGCTACGTTAGCCATCGATGCGCAGTTGGCGTTGGCGATCGAGCGCCCTGTGAGAACCGTGGAGACCGTCCGCCTCATGGAATGGACCGATGACGGCATCGTGTTGGGGCTGCGGCGGCACGGCGAATCCTCGGCCGTGCTGGAACTGCTGACGCGCGAGCATGGCCGCCATCTCGGGCTGGTGCGGGGCGCCAGCGGCGCGCGCATGCGGCCGATGCTGCAGCCCGGCAATACGGTGCGGGCGGTCTGGCGTGCACGGCTCGACGAGCATCTTGGCATGTACGCGATCGACGGCCTGACGCTGCGCGCGGCGGAGCTGATGTCGGTCGCGCATGGCGCCTATGGGGTGACCCATCTCGCGGCGCTGGCGCGGCTGTTGCCCGAGCGAGATCCGCATCAGGAGATGTATCTGAGGCTGGAACATGCGCTCGACGATTTCGCCGAGGCCGGCGGAGCCGCGGTTCACATCGTGCGCTTCGAGCTCGCGATCCTGGCCGAGCTCGGCTTCGGGCTCGATCTGGAGTCCTGCGCCGCGACCGGCGAAACCTCCGACCTGGTCTACGTCTCGCCCAAATCCGGCGGCGCGGTGTCGCGCAGCGCCGGCGCGCCCTGGGCAGACCGGCTGCTGCCGCTGCCGCCGTTCCTGCGTGAGAGCGAGGACGATCATGGCTTCAGCGATCAGGACCTGCTCGATGGCTTTCGCCTGACCGGCCTGTTCCTGCTACGTCACGTGCTGGAGCCGCGTGGGCAGGGCCACTCCGATGCGCGCGAAGGCTTCATCAATGCGGTGACACGGGCGAGGGCGCGGCTGGCGCAAGTCTAGGGCTGGCGCAAATTTAAGGTTGGAGAAGGCTGATGGGATTGCTCGTCGACGGCCAATGGCACGACGTCTGGTACGACACGGCGGCCTCGGGCGGGCGCTTCGTGCGCAAGGATTCGTCGTTTCGCAGCTTTGTCACCGCCGACGGCAGCCCGGGCCCGACCGGGTCCGGCGGCTTCAAGGCGGAGCCCGGGCGCTACCACCTCTATGTCAGCCTGGCCTGTCCCTGGGCGCACCGTACCCTGATCATGCGGGCGCTGAAGGGATTGACCGAGATGATTTCCGTCTCGGTCGTGCATTGGCTGATGCGGGAGCAGGGCTGGACCTTTGCCGACGGCCCGGCCGTCGTGCCCGACAGCATCAATCACGCCGAGCTGCTGCACCAGGTCTACACCGCGGCCGATCCGCATTATTCGGGGCGCGTCACCGTGCCGGTGCTGTGGGACAAGGCGCAGCGAACCATCGTCAACAACGAGTCGTCCGAGATCATCCGGATGCTCAATGCGGCGTTCGACGGCATCGGGGCCACGCCAGGCGACTACTATCCGGAGCCGTCGCGCAGCGAGATCGACGCCATCAATCAGCGCGTCTACGACACGCTCAACAACGGCGTCTACAAATGCGGTTTTGCGACCACCCAAGCCGCCTATGAGGAGGCGATCGGGCCGCTGTTCGCGACGCTCGACTGGCTGGAGGAGCGATTGGCGACCCGCCGCTTCCTGCTCGGCGATGCCATGACCGAGGCCGATATCCGGCTGTTCACCACGTTGATCCGCTTCGATGCCGTCTATGTCGGCCACTTCAAGTGCAACATCCGCCGCATCGCCGACTATCCGCATCTGTCGGCCTATACGCGCGACCTCTACCAATGGCCCGGCGTTGCGGCGACGGTGAATTTCGAGCACATCAAGCGGCATTATTACGAAAGCCACCGCACCATCAATCCGACCGGCATTGTCCCGGTCGGGCCGTTGCAGGATTTCGCCGCGGCGCATGGGCGCGAGCGCCTGTCGGCGAGCTGACGAAGGCCGATGACAGGCGAGCGTGAGCTGGCTTCGCTGCTCAAGACGATGACGCCTGAGCTGCAGGATGGCGTCTTCGTGTTCTGCACGATCGGTACGACCGACGCGCTTCCCGCGTCGCTGACGCCGATCATGCTGTTTCGTGAGCGTGAAGGCATCACGCTGATCCTGCGGCGTGAGCATGCCGAGCTGGCCGGCCTGACCTGTCAGTTCGCGGCACGCCTGATCACGCTCACCGTCCATTCCGCACTGGATGCGGTCGGTTTTCTCGCCGCCGTGACGGCGGAGCTGGCCGCAGTCGGCATCAGCGTCAACGCGGTATCCGCGTTTCACCACGATCATCTGTTCGTGCCCGAGCAACGCGCCGAAGAGGCGCTGGCGGTGCTGCTGCAGATGTCAGACCAAGCCCGGCGCTGACGGCTGGCCGCCGACGCGGGCTGGCCGACGCGGGAGCTCAGGCGCGGCGCTTGATGGCGGAGCGAGCCGGCTTCGGCTTGGTGCGCGACGACGGCCGCGTCTTGCGGCGCGGCGGCGCTGCCCCGGCTCTCGGCGGCATCAGCGTTCGGCCGGCTTCCGCGCGGACCATGTCCATCAGCACCATGGCGGCAGGCGAGAGCGTGCGCCCCTTCAGCGTGAGCATGCCGAACTGAGCCATCAGGAGACCTGAGATGCGCGGCTCCTCCAGCTCCTTGACATCGAGCCGGACCAGCTGGCCGGATGCAAGCTCGGAGGTGAGCACGGCATCGCCGGCGAGCAGCAGGAGGTCCGAGCGGATCGCGACCTGCGTCAGCAGGCTGACATTCTCGGATTGCAGCGTGACGGCGAAGCCATTGCCGTCGTCCGACGCGATCAGCTGGTTCAAGCGCTTGCTGAAATCCTCCGGGATGATGACCGAGGCGAAGCGCTGACCGGCCAGGTCGCGGGCCGAGAGCGCAGACCGTCCGGCCAGCGGATGTGCCGGCCGGCAGTAGAAGTGTCCCGGCTGATTGCCGAGGGCCTCGACCTGAAGGCCGTCATCGCCGCGGATATCCGACGTGTGCGCCAGGAAGAAGTCGAGCTTGCCCTGCTGCAGCAGATGCATCAGCGCGCGCCAATTGTCCTGCACCAGGGTCACGCGGACCGACGGGTGCTCGGCATAGAGCCGCGCCAGCGCCTCCGGCAGCAAGGTCAGCGCGGTGAAGGCGCCGACGCCGACGGCGACCTCGCCGGCATCGCCCGACCGCAGCATGCGCATCTCGCGGCCAAGATCGGCGGCGCTGGAGAGCAGCGTCTGCGCGTGGGCCACCAGCCGCTCGCCGACCGGCGTGATCTCAACCGAGCGCGAGCTGCGGTCGAACAAGCGCATGCCGACCGCGTCCTCCAATGTCTGCAGGCTGCGGCTGAGCGCCGACTGGGTGACGTTCGCGCGCTTGGCAGCCTTGGCGAAATGCCGCTCGTCGGCGAGGAACACCAACTGCTGCAATTGCCGGAGGGTTGGAATATCCATTGATGATCGCAATGCATTGATTGAGGCACAACAATTCATTGGATTTCTTGGCGCGTCAATCCCACAATGACACAAACAACATCGGGGAACGCCACAGCCAGGCCGATCGGGGTCGCGCTCATGCTCTGGCGCCCCTCGGCAACAGGCCGTCTCCATGCCCAATGGCGCACAAGCTCTGATACGGACCCTCGCCAATGCTGGCGTGCGGGTCTGCTTCACCAATCCCGGCACGTCCGAAATGCACTTCGTCGCGGCGCTGGATTCCGCAGCCGAGATGCGCGCCGTGCTGTGCCTATTCGAGGGCGTCGCCACCGGCGCGGCCGATGGCTATGCGCGCATGACCGGCATGCCCGCGGCGACCTTGCTGCATCTCGGCTGCGGTCTCGGCAATGGGCTCGCCAACCTGCACAATGCGCGCAAGGGCAAGGTGCCGGTCGTCAACATCGTCGGCGACCACGCGACCTACCACGTCAAATACGACGCGCAGCTGCAGTCCGACATTGAGACCGTGGCCCGCAACGTCTCGCCCAACTTCGTCTGGACGTCGCAGGTGACCTCCGAACTGTGCCGGGACGCGGTCGCGGCCGTCAAGGCGGCGTGCTCCTGGCCAGGGCAGGTGGCGACCTTGATCCTGCCCGCCGATGTCTCCTGGGGCGAGGGCGGCGTTCCGGAGCCGGCACCGGTGATCGAGCCGCCTCCCGCCGCGGACGATGCGACCGTGACGCAGGTCGCCGACACCATCAAGGCGGGCGGCCGCAGTGCCATTCTGCTCGGTGGCACGGCGCTGCACGAAGAGTCGCTGCTGGCCGCGGCGCGCATTGCCGCGACTTGCGGCGTCAAGGTCTATGCCGAGACCTTTCCGACGCGCATGCAGCGCGGCGCCGGCCTGCCTGCGGTCGATCGCATCGCCTATCTCGCCGAGATGGCGTCGATCCAGCTCCGGGAGATCGACACGCTCATCCTGGTCGACGCCAAGGCGCCGGTGTCGTTCTTCGCCTATCCGGGCAAGAAGAGCTATCTCGCTCCCGACAATTGCAAGGTGCTGACCCTGTCGACCCCGGCGCAGGACGCCGCCGGCAGCCTTAAAAAGCTTGCGGCCGCGCTGCAGGCTGAGAGTGCTACGCCACCATTGGCGCCGCCGGCGCGGCCCGGACGTCCGCGCGGCAACAAGCTCACGGCGGAGAAGGTCTGCAAAGCGGTGGGGCATCTGCTGCCCGAGAACGCCATCCTCATCGACGAGGCCATCAGCTCCGGCCTGATGCTGTCGAAATTCACCGCCGGCGCGCCGCGCCATGATCTGATCACGCTGACAGGCGGTGCCATCGGGCAGGGGCTGCCGAATGCGATCGGCGCCGCGATCGCCTGCCCGGACCGGCCGGTGATCGCTCTGATCGGCGATGGCAGCTCGATGTACACGATCCAGTCGCTGTGGACGATCGCGCGCGAGCAATTGAACGTCACCGCCATCATCTTCAACAACGCCTCCTATTCAGTGCTCAATGTCGAACTGGAGCGGGTCGGCGCCGAGCGGATCGGGCCAAAGGCCAGAGCTCAGCTCGACCTGCACGGACCGGTGTTGAAGTTCGCCCAGATCGCCGACGGCATGGGCGTGCGCGCGACCCGTGCCACCACACCGGATGAGTTGACGGATGCCTTGGCCAGTGCGCTGAAACGGCCGGGGCCGCATCTGATCGAAG
This sequence comes from Bradyrhizobium denitrificans, assembly GCF_013179005.1. Taxonomy (NCBI): domain Bacteria; kingdom Pseudomonadati; phylum Pseudomonadota; class Alphaproteobacteria; order Hyphomicrobiales; family Nitrobacteraceae; genus Bradyrhizobium; species Bradyrhizobium denitrificans. The sequence goes on from NZ_JABFDP010000035.1 coordinate 28,027, forward strand.
CGGTAGTGCCGCCGGCGCTCTCCGGGCTCAAGCTGAAGCTGCTGCCGCATCTGTTGGGCTCGCTGGATCGCATGCCGCTGTCGGTCGCGCGCATGCTCAAGCGCAAGATCGCGCCGTGACATGAGCACGGCCATTCAATCCGATGTAGTCATCGTCGGCGGCGGTCTCGCCGGCATCGTCACGGCGCTGGAGGCGATGCGGCGCGGCAAGTCGGTGACCCTGCTGGATCGCGACACACCGGAGCGGTTCGGCGGGCTGGCGCTGTGGGCGTTCGGCGGTATGGCGCTGGTCGGCACCCCGCTGCAGGCGCGGATGAAGATCCCCGACACGCCTGAGATCGCGCTGCGCGACTGGATCAGGTTCGGCGAACTCGACGCGTCCGAGCACTGGCCGCTGCAATGGGCGCGCTATTACGTCGAGCACTCGCGTGCCGAGGTCTATGACTGGCTGCTGTCGCATGGCGTGACCTTCATGCCGGCGGTGAACTGGGTCGAGCGCGGCCTGCAGGGCGACGGCAATGCGCTGCCGCGCTATCACATCGTCTGGGGAACATCGCAGCGGCTCACGCGGTTGATGATCGATGCAATGCGCGCCGCCGACAAAGGCGGCCGGCTGACCGTGCTGCATCGTCACCGCGTCGTCAGCCTCGATCACACTGCGGGCGTCGTGTCGGGCGTGGTGGCCGTCAACGAGGAGACCGGCGCCGAGATCCGCATCGCCGCGCCGCTGACGGTGCTGGCGATGGGCGGCATCAATGGCAGCCATGAGGAAGCCCGTGCGAATTGGGTGAGAGGGCGGCCGCTGCCGGCGGCGATGCTCAACGGCGCGCATCCGTTTGCGGATGGGAAGCTGCACCACCACGCCGCCGATACGGTCGGCGCTGAGATCACGCATGCCGGCGAGATGTGGAACTACGCCGCCGGCATTCCGCATCCCTTTCCGCATTTCGAAGGCCATGGCCTGTCGCTGGTGCCGTGCAAATCGGCGCTTTGGCTCAATCACCGTGGCGAACGCATCGGGCCGGAGCCGCTGGTCACCGGCTTTGATACTCATGATCTGTGCCAGCGCGTCGCGTCGCAGGAGAAGCCCTATACGTGGCATCTCCTGAACTGGCGCATCGCCGCCAGGGAGTTCGCCATCTCGGGCGCCGAGCACAATCCGCGCATCCGCGACCGCCAGATGCCGATGTTCCTCAAGGAGATGCTGCTCGGCAACCATCGCCTGGTCCGGCAAATGCAGCGCGAGAGCCGGCACTTCCTGGTCGATCCGACCCTCGCCGGCCTTGCCGCCAAGATGAACGCGCTGACCGGCACGGACGACGTCAAGCCGGAGGTGCTGCAGGCGACGGCCGATGCCTTCGACGCCAACTTCAAGAATGGCGACAGGCTATTCAACGACGATCAGCTGCGCCGCATCCTGCATGCGCGACAATGGGGCCCGGACAAGCTCCGCACCTGCAAGCCGGCGCCGCTGCAATCCATCGGGGCAGGGCCGTACATCGCGATCCACATGCAGCTGATCACCCGCAAGAGCCTCGGTGGCCTCAAGACCGATCTGCAGAGCCGGGTGCTGGATGCGGCGGGCGCGCCGATCCCGGGCCTCTATGCGGTGGGCGAGGCGGCCGGCTTCGGCGGCGGCGGCGCGTCGGGCAAGCGCTCGCTGGAAGGCACCTTCCTGCCGGGCTGCATCCTGACGGCACGGGCAGCTGCGCGGGGAATGTGATCTCCCGAGGCGGCAAGTCTGTCGCGTAGGATGCTCCGAGCTTGGGTCTGCCTCCCTCCGCGGCGTCATGGCCGGGCTTGTCCCGTCCATCCACGTCTTCCGGCAGCCGCGGTCGGACCTGGATGCCCGGGACGGAGCCCGGGCATGACGACGGAGAGCCGCCTGGCGAAGCCTCTGCAGCAGCCGTTGGCCAGCCTAGCTAGGAGAGCGGCGGGCATCCGCGGAACCGTTGCAAACTTTTCCGTGGGCCGCTGTCGATCCGGCGCTCGTGCGTTCGTCTTCATAGTATCGGAAACGGAGATCCGTCATGAAGATCTATTGGATCAAGGCCCAGGCGCCGCGCCGCGTGCTGGCGCTGGTCAAGCATCTCGGCGCGCCGGCCGAGTTCATCGACATCAGCCGTGGCCTGAAGACGCCGGACTTCGCCGCGCTCAATCCCAACATGAAGGCGCCGGTGCTGGTGGATGGCGAGACCGTGCTGTGGGAGTCCACCGCCATCATGGCGCATCTCTGCGTCCGCGAGAGCTGCGACATGTGGCCAGCGCGCCATCCGCAGGAGCAGGTCGAGGTGCTGCGCTGGCTGGCCTGGACCGACAGTCACTGGAGTCCGGCGGTCGCGCCGTTCTATTTCGAGCACATCGTGCGGAAGAATTTCGGGCTCGGGGCGCCGAACCGCGCTGCGCTGATCGACAAGGTCGCCGACCTCAAGACCTTCGCATCCGTGCTCGACGCGCATCTGCGCTCGCACAGCCACGTCGCCTGCGACCGGCTGACCATCGCCGATTTCGCCGCGGCGTCGATGGCGACTGATTGGCGCGAGGCGGAGATGCCGTTCGAGACGTTTCCGAACATCGTGCGCTGGCTCGATGGCCTGATGCGGCTGCCGGCCTGGGCCGAGCCGTGGCCCGACATGCGTTCGGCCGCGGCGTAAGGGCTACGCGGGCTGCACGATGCCGTGGCCGAGCTGTTTGGAGATCTCGGCCGCGCAAGCCCGCAGGCGGTTGGCGAGGGGGGATTGCCAGCCGGCATCGAAGGTGCCGGCCGGCCCCATCGCGGTGATCACCAGCGCGACGTGTCCGGCGTGATCGAACACCGGCGCGGCGAAGGCGTTGACGCCGGGAAGGGGATCGCCGACGGCGCGCGCCAGGCCTTGCGCGCGCACCTCGGCCAGCATCTCCGTGACCTTCGGACTCTTGGGGGCGCGCTTCGGATTGTAGCCGACGCCGAGATGATCGAGGCCTGCGTCGAGCGCGGCCTTGACTGTCTTCGGCGGAAGAAAGGCTGCGAAAGCGCGGCCCGTCGCGGTCTCCAGCAGTGCCATGATCGAACCGACGCGCATCACGATATGCACCGCATGGCTCGGCTCCTCCAGCCGCACCACGGTCGGGCCGTTGGTGCCCCACACCGCGAGCGACACCGCGTGGTCGATGGCGCCGGCGAGTGCGGCGATCTTGGGTGTCGCGATCCGCACGGCCGACAGCCTTCGCAGGCTGATCAGGCCGAGCTCGAGCGCCAGCGGGCCGATCTCGTAGCGGCCGGTGGTCGCGTCCTGCTCGATCAGGCCGATGCGCGAGAAGCTGACGAGATAGGGATGCGCCTTGGCGGGCGGCAGCCCGGCCTCGCGCGCGAGGTCGCGCAGCATCATCGGCTCGCCGCTGCGCGCCAGGGCCTGCAGCAAGGTGCCGCCGACCTCGATCGACTGGATACCGCGGCTCTCTCGTCCCATGCTGTTGAAGGTCCCCTGGTCCGGCGCCGTGCCTACACCGCCAGGAAGCCGCCGTCGACCGGCAGCGTGACGCCGTTGACGTAGGACGCCATGTCGGAGACCAGGAACGCGACGGGGCCGGCGAGCTCCTCCGGCTGGCCGACTCGGCCGAGCGGCGTGCGGCTCATGAAGCCGGCGAGCCGCTCCGGATCATTGCGGGTCGACTCGGTCATCGCGGTCGCGATCACGCCGGGCGCGATAGCGTTGACGCGGATGCCGTCGGGCGCGAGCTCGCGGGCCAGCGCCTGGGTCAGCGACTTCACGCCGCCCTTGGACGGCGAGTAGCCCAGCGTGTTGCTGATGCCGATGAAGGACGCGACGGAGGCGATGTTGACGATCGTGCCGCGCGTCTCGCGCAAGGCGCCGAGAAAGGCATAGGTGACGTTGAACACGCCGTTGAGATTGACGTCGAGCACGCGCTGCCAGTTCTGCGCCGCGCGCGGCGAGTCGATGTTCTCGCGGATGATGATGCCGGCATTGTTGACGAGGATCGAGATGGCGCCGACCTCGGCGCGCAGCTGCGCCGCCAATGCGTTGCAGCCGGCGGCGTCGGTGACGTCGAGCCGATGCGCCCACGCCTTGCGGCCGTGGTCGCGGATCTCGGTGGCGCAACGCTCGGCCCCGTCCACGTCGATATCGGTGATGACAAGATCGGCGCCGCGGCCGGCGAGCCCGAGCGCAATCGCGCGGCCATTGCCGTTCGCGGCCCCCGTGACCAGGGCGAGCCGTCCGGCCAACATCTGACTGTCGCTCATGCGGCGCTCCTTTGGCCAGCGCGTTCGGCGAGATGCCGGCCGGCAATGTAGCCGAATGTCAGCGCCGGTCCCAGCGTGATCCCGGCGCCGGGATAGTTGCCGCCCATGATGCTCGCCATGTCGTTGCCGGCGGCATAGAGCCCCTCGATCGGCTGGCCCTGGGCGTCGAGCGCGCGGGCGTGTTCGTCGGTGCGGATTCCGGCATAGGTGCCGAGATCGCCGATCACCATCTTGATCGCGTAGAACGGCCCGTACTTGATCGGCGCGACGCACGGGTTCGGCCCATGCAGCGCATCGCCCTGATAGCGGTTGTAGGCGCGCGAGCCCTTGCCGAAACCCGGATCCTGGCCGAGCGCGGCATCCGCATTGAAGGCGGCGACGGTCGCTTCCAGCGACATCGCATCGATTCCGGTCACGCGCGCGAGCTCGGCAAGCGTCGCGCCGCGCTTGAGATAGCCCGTGCTGAGATGGTGGCTGAGCGGCATCGGGAAGGGCGGCACGCAGCCGAGTCCGTAGCGGCGCAGCGAGCGGTGATCGGTGACCAGGTAGGCCGCGATCTCGCGGCCGGGCTTGGCCGCTTTCACCATCGCCTGCACGAAGTCGTGGTAGGAATTGCCCTCATTGGCGAAGCGCACGCCATCTGCGGTCACCGCGATCACGCCCGGCTTGGCGCGATCGATGAAATGCGGCATCACGCCTTTGCTGCCGTCCTTCCGCGTGGTGACGGAGACCGGCACCCAGGCCGCCGCATGCGGCAGGCCGTCCTCGACGCGGCCGCCGACGGCTTCCGCCAGCCGAAGCCCATCGCCGGTGTTGCCGACGGGCCCGGGCGAGACATGCTCCTGTCCCGTCGGCGCATGCGGAAACATCGCCCTGCGTCGTTCGACGTCATGTGGGAAGCCGCCGCAGGCGAGCACCACGCCGAGCCGCGCATTCACCCGGATACGCCGGCCCTGCCGGGTGACCACGGCGCCGCGCACGGCCTCCCCGTCGCGGATCAGCTCGGCCACCGGCGAGGACAGCCACAAGGGAATGCCGAGGTCGAACGCCGATTTCGCCAGCCGCCCCGCCAGCGCATTGCCGTTGGTGAGCGTCATGCCGCGGCCATGGCGCAGCACGTCCAGCGCATGTTTCGACAGCCGCTTGGCGACGTAGAAGGCCGAGGTCAGCGACTTCGTCGCGCGCATGAAATGGATGATCTCCTTGCCGGAGCCGAGCATCATGCCGAACACGGTGAGCTCGGGCAGGGGCTGCCCGAGATCCTTGATGTGATGGCCGAGCTCGCGGCCGTCGAACGGCCGCGTCACCATCGAGCGACCGCCTTGCGTGCCGCCCGGCGCCTCCGCGTGATAGTCCGGAAAGGTCAGCGGCATGTCGAATTTCAGCGCCGTCTTGCTGGTGAAGAAGTCGACTGCCTCCGGCCCCTTGGTCAGGAACGCATCGACCCGCGCGGCGTCGTAATTGTTGCCGGCTTCGTGACGCAAATAGGTGCGCGCCAAGTCCGGCGGCTCGTCGATGCCCCAGGCCTTGGCCAGCGACGTGCCGGGAATCCATAGCCAGCCGCCGGAGCGCGCCGTGGTGCCGCCGAAGCGCGGCTCCTTCTCGGTGACCACGACCTTCAGCCCGGCATAAGCGGCGGTGACCGCCGCCGACAGCCCGGCGCAGCCGGAGCCGACCACCAGCACGTCGCAATCATAGCTGTCGCCGTCCTTGGGTTCAGCTCCGCTCATGGACGTGCTCCTATTTCTTCAACAGCGGGCACTTGGATTCGGAGACCGGGCGGAATGCATCCTCGCCCTTCACGGTCTTGACGATCTCCAGATAGTCCCACGGCTCCTTGGATTCCGACGGCTTCTTGACGCGCGCGAGATACATGTCGCGGACGACGCGGCCATCCTCGCGCAGCTTGCCGCCGTGGACGAAAACATCCTCGATCGGCAGCTCGCGCATCTTGGCCATCACAGCCTTGGGATCATCGGTGCCGGCCGCCTTGATCGCCTTGAGATAATGCAGCACGGATCCGTAGACGCCGGTCTGGATCATGGTCGGCATCACCTTGGTGCGGGCGAAGAACCTCTTCGACCAGGCGCGGGTGTTGTCGTCCATGTTCCAGTATGACGCCGTCGTCATGTAGGTGCCTTGGGCTGCCTCGAGGCCGATCGCATGTACGTCGGTGTCGAACATCAGGAGGCCGACCAGCTTCTGGCCGCCCTTGACCAGGCCGAACTCACCGGACTGCTTGATGGCATTGTCGGTGTCCTGGCCGGCATTGGCGAAGGCGACGACATCCGCCTTCGAGCTCTGCGCCTGCAGCGCAAAGGAGGAGAAGTCGGCGGTGTTGGTCGGATGCTTGACGCCGCCGAGGATGGTACCGCCGAGCTCCTTGATGAAGCGCGTGGCGTCCTTTTCGAGCTGCTGGCCGAAGGCGTAGTCCGCGGTGATGAAGTACCAGGACTTGCCGCCCTGGCTGATCACAGCGGAGGTCGTCACCTTGGACAGCGCATAGGTGTCGTAGGTGAAATGCACGGTGTTCGGGCTGCACAGCTCATCGGTCAGCGAGCTTGCGCCGGGGCCGGACAGCAGCGCGATCTTGTTGCGCTCGCGCACCATGTTGTGCACGGCGATCGCGATACCGGAATTGGGGATATCGACGACCGCATCGACCTTGCCGTTGTCGAACCAGTCGCGGACGATCGTGGTGCCGACGTCGGTCTTCATCTGGTGGTCGGCGCTGATGATCTCGATCGGCTTGCCGAGCACGGTGGGACCGAACTCCTCCACGGCCATCTTCGCGGCTTCGACCGAACCCGGGCCGCTGTTGTCGCGTCCCCAGCTCGAAAGGTCCGTCAGCACGCCGATCCGCACCACGTCGTCGGAGACCTGGGCCGATGCGTTGGTCGCAAGGAATGATGTTGTGGCCAGAAACGCGCAGGCGAGCAGCTGCCGTCGCATGAAGATCCTCCCCGGTTCATCCGCTCTGTCGGCGGTGATCACGAGTTAGGCATTGACGAATTGATTTGTCAATTGCGAATAGCGCGCATGCGGCGCGACAATGGTGGTCGGAACAGGCTTGAGCTTTGATGTCTTGGTCGATGAGCGCCGTGGTGCGTCCGCCCATGGAGGTCCTCGTGATGCCCGGGCTTGCCCCAGGCATCAACGTCGTTCGGCGTGTGCGGTGCCGCGTGGATGGACGGGACAGGCCCGGCCATGACGAGGAGATCGCGCTCACAGAACAGGCGTTCGTGTGCGCAGCGAAGGAAGGGGCGTCCGCGCGCTACACGCGCGGCATGATTTGCAGTTCGAGCAAGGCGAGGCGCTGCATCACCGCGGGGTCGCGTTCTCCCGTCTTGGCCGCCCGCAGGACCGACTCCGCGAGCAGGGTGACATGGGTTGAACTGACCGGCTCGGGAAGGGCGGCCACGGCGCCATCGAGCGCCTGCGTCATCAGCGCAATCAGGTCAGGAGAAAATGAAGCGTCTGAAAAGTCCTTCATCGGACGGGATCCGCAGCAGAGGAGTTCGGAAAAATCGTTGACGCGATACGCTGCGAGGCTTGGCAACTTCATTGGCAACTTCATTGGCAACTTCACGCGATCAACGCGCGGCCCGGCCGACCGGTTCCCCGTGAGCCGATTCGATTATGCAGAAATGCGAGTCTCCCATGTGCAAACTGCCCGTCGAGCCGAGCTGTGGCGGGCAGATCAGGACGATTTCACATCAGCAACGTATCGCGGTCGTCGCGAGACGTAGGAGGCGGAGGTTTGACCACAGCGTCAGCTAAGGGGATTGAAGCGATGGCGGATGAGTATCAGCTCGTCATGCCCGGGTTTGCCCCGCCTGCGCGGCCGAAGCCGCTTCGGCGCGACGAAGGCCGGAACATCCACGTCCTTTTGGGTGCGCTACGACGTGGATGGCCGGGACAAGCCCGGCCATGAGAGCAAGCTGGGGCGTCTCCCCCGTCATCTGCGTTTGGCTATTCACTGAAAAGCGCGTCTCGTTCAGCGAACGGGGCCGTCGGGTTACCCCTTGATGAACGCCAGCAGGTCCGCATTGATGATTTCGGCATGCGTGGTGGCCATGCCGTGCGGGAAGCCGGGATAGGTCTTCAAGGTCCCATGTTTCAGCAGCTTGATGCCGATGCGCGCGGAATCGTCGATCGGCACGATCTGGTCGTCCTCGCCATGCATCAGCAGCACGGGCACGTCGATCGCCTTGAGATCCTCGGTGAAGTCGGTCTCGGAGAACGCCTTGATGCAGTCGTAATGCGCCTTGGCGCCGCCCATCATGCCCTGGCGCCACCAATTGCGGATCACGCCTTCGGAGATTTTGGCGCCGGCGCGGTTGAAGCCGTAGAACGGGCCGGTCGGAATATCGAGGAAGAACTGCGCGCGGTTGGCGGCGAGCGCGGCACGGAAGCCGTCGAAGACCTCGATCGGCAGGCCGCCCGGATTGCTCTCGGTCTTCAGCATGATCGGCGGCACGGCGCCGAGCAGCGCCGCCTTGGCGACGCGGCCCTTGCCATGCTTCGCCACATAGCGCGCGACCTCGCCGCCGCCGGTGGAGTGGCCGACATGAACAGCATCCTTGAGGTCGAGCTTGGCGGCGAGGGCGGCGACATCGGCCGCATATGTATCCATCTCATTGCCAGTCTCTGTCTGGCTCGACCGGCCATGGCCGCGACGGTCATGCGCGATGACGCGAAACCCCTTGGCGAGGAAGAACAGCATCTGCGCGTCCCAGTCGTCTGACGACAGCGGCCAGCCATGGTGGAAGACGATGGGCTGCCCCGCGCCCCAATCCTTGTAGAAGATCTGCGTGCCGTCCGATGTCGTCACGTAACCTGAGCTCATGGCTGTGCCTTTCTCTCGGGATGGAGTCAGCCGCGAAGGCGCGGCCCGCTGGCGCCCCGCGTCGATGCAATGTGTCGGCGAGGGGGTGCATCGTCATCTTATCCGTCACCACGGACGTTCTCAGTACGGCAGAGGTATATGCGACATCGTTACGCCCCGAGGCTGCGATGCGCTCTGCTCAAATCATGAGCCAGCGCCCCAGCATGATGGCGGCCTTATTCAGCGCCGTTCCCAGGCAAGCCGCCCGGTTCCATGCCAGACGCCTCGATCGCGTGCGCGGAACCCGGCGAGCGCATCGTTGCGCCGGGGCCCGCGATCGCATAAAGCCTGTTCCCAAATCGTTCACGTTGGCTCAAGCCCATGGGCTAACTCATTGAAAGCTCAACGCTAATGGGAAAATCGCTGATTCCGCCGGAGCCCGCGGAGATTCACGAGGTCGCACTGCGCGAGGCGCTGGAAGAGCGCTATCTGGCTTATGCGCTCTCCACCATCATGCACCGCGCGTTGCCCGACGCCCGCGACGGCCTCAAGCCGGTGCACCGGCGCATCCTCTACGGCATGCGGCTGCTGCGGCTCGATCCCGGCACGGCGTTCAAAAAGTCGGCCAAGATCGTCGGCGACGTGATGGGCTCGTTCCATCCGCATGGCGACCAGGCGATCTACGACGCGATGGTGCGCCTCGCGCAGGATTTCTCCTCGCGCTATCCGCTGGTCGACGGCCAGGGCAATTTCGGCAATATCGACGGCGATAACGCCGCCGCCTACCGCTACACCGAAGCGCGCATGACCGACGTCGCGCGGCTGCTGCTCGAGGGCATCGACGAGGACGGCGTCGAGTTCCGGCCGAATTATGACGGCCAGTCGAAGGAGCCGGTGGTGCTTCCGGGCGGCTTCCCGAACCTGCTCGCCAATGGCGCGCAGGGCATCGCCGTGGGCATGGCGACCTCGATCCCGCCGCACAACGCCGCCGAGCTGTGCGACGCCGCGCTGCATCTGATCGAGAAGCCCGACGCCAAGTCGCGCGCGCTGTTGCGCTGGGTGAAAGGCCCGGACTTCCCGACCGGCGGCACCGTGATCGACTCGAAGGAGTCGATCATCGAGGCCTACACCACGGGCCGCGGCTCGTTCCGCGTCCGTGCCAAGTGGAAGCAGGAGGAGGGCAACCGCGGCACCTGGATCGTGGTGATCACCGAGATCCCCTATCTCGTGCAGAAGTCGCGCCTGGTCGAGAAGATCGCCGAGCTGCTCAACGAGAAGAAGCTGCCGCTGGTCGGCGACGTCCGCGATGAATCCGCCGAGGATGTGCGGCTCGTCATCGAGCCGAAGTCGAAGAACGTCGATCCCGCGCTGATGATGGAATCGCTGTTCCGGCTGACCGATCTCGAGAGCAAGATTCCGCTGAACCTGAACGTGCTGATCAAGGGCAAGATCCCGAAAGTGGTGGGTCTCGCCGAGTGCCTGCGCGAATGGCTCGACCATCTGCGTGACGTGCTGCTGCGGCGCTCGAACTACCGCAAGAAGCAGATCGAGAACCGGCTGGAGATCCTGGGCGGCTATCTGATCGCCTATCTCAACATCGACGAGGTGATCCGGATCATCCGCACCGAGGATGAGCCGAAGCCGGTCCTGATGAAGACCTTCAAGCTCACCGAGGTGCAGGCCGAGGCGATCCTCAACATGCGCCTGCGCTCGCTGCGCAAGCTCGAGGAAATGGAGATCCGCACCGAGGACATGAACCTGCGTGGCGAGCTCAAGGGCATCAACGAGCTGCTCGCCTCCGAGCAGGTGCAGTGGGCCAAGGTCGGCGAGCAGGTCAAGACGGTGCGCGACCTGTTCGGGCCGAAGACGCCGCTGGGCCGACGCCGCACCAATTTCGCCGACGCGCCGGAGCACGACCTCGCCGCCATCGAGGAAGCCTTCATTGAGCGCGAGCCGGTCACGGTGGTCGTCTCCGAGAAGGGCTGGGTGCGCACGCTCAAGGGCCACGTCGCCGATCTGTCGAACCTGCAGTTCAAGACCGACGACCAGCTCGGCCAGGCGTTTTTCGCCGAGAACACGTCCAAGGTGCTGCTGTTCGCCTCCAACGGCAAGTTCTACTCGCTCGATGTCGGCAAGCTGCCCGGCGGCCGCGGCCATGGCGAGCCGATCCGCATGTTCATCGACCTCGACCAGGACGCCTCGATCGTCTCGATGTTCGTCAGCAAGGGCGAGCGCAAATTCCTCATTGCCGCCTCCGACGGCCAGGGGTTCGTGGTCAAGGAAGAGGATTGCGTCAGCAACACCCGCAAGGGCAAGCAGGTGCTGAACGTGACGGCGCCGGCCGAGGCGCGCGCGATCACCACCGTCCAGGGCGATCAGGTCGCGGTGATCGGCACCAACCACAAGATGGTGGTGTTCGGTCTCGATCAGGTGCCGGAGATGGCGCGCGGCCGCGGCGTCCGGCTGCAGAAATACACCAGCGCGCAACTGTCCGACGTCACGACGTTCGAGCAGAAGCAGGGGCTGGCCTGGAAGGATTCCGCCGGTCGCGACCAGGGCCTCAGCTGGAAGGAGCTGGCCGACTACCGCGGCAACCGCGCCGACGCCGGCCGCATCGCGCAGGGGCTGCCGAAGTCGAACAAGTTCAACCGGCCGATCGAGTAGCGACGTAATAGTATCCGTCCGGCCGCCGTCTATATCAGACAGCAGGCGATCACGAGGTAGCGCGATCGCCGGGGACCTTTCGGATGGCGCACTCGCATTCTCACCATCACGGCCATGATCATTCGCATGATCATGGCCAGTCTCACGCCCACGGCCACGCCGGCCACAGCCACGCGCCCACGAGCTTCGGTGCGGCGTTCGCGATCGGCGTCTCGCTCAACACCGCGTTCGTCATCGCCGAACTCGTGTTCGGCTATGCCGCGAACTCGCTGGCGCTGATCTCGGACGCCGTCCACAATCTTTCCGACGTGATGTCGCTGCTGCTGGCCTGGGGTGCGCTCTGGCTGTCCGGCCGCAAGCCGACCGATCGCCACACCTACGGTTATCGGCGCGCCTCGATCCTCGCTGCGCTCATCAATGCCGGCCTGCTGCTGCTCGTGGTCGGCGGCATCGCCGTCGAAGCCATTGATCGCCTGCGCAACCCCGGCGAAGTGGCCGGCAGCACCGTGCTGTGGGTCGCGTCGCTCGGCATCGTCATCAACGGCGCCACCGCGCTGTTGTTCATGCGCGGCCGCGACACCGACCTCAACATTCGTGGCGCCTATCTGCACATGGCCGCCGATGCCGGCGTGTCGTTCGGCGTCGTCGTGGCCGCGCTGGTGACGATCTGGACCGGCTGGCTATGGGTCGATCCGGTGGTCAGCCTGGTCATCGCGGTGGTGGTGCTGCTGAGCGGCTGGGAGCTCGCGCGCGACAGCGTCAACCTCGCGCTCGACGCCGTGCCGCGCGACATCGCGCTGCCGGAGGTGCGCGACTATCTCGCCGCGCTCGACGGAGTCAGCGAGGTACATGATCTCCACATCTGGGCGATGAGCACCAACGAGACCGCCCTGACCGCGCATCTGGTGCGGCCGGGCGGCACCGACGACGCGTTCCTGCATCAGGTCTGCGCCGAACTGTCCCGCCGCTTCAACATCCAGCATCCGACGCTGCAGATCGAGGCCGATGGCTGCGCCTGCAAGCTGGCGCCGGCGGACGTGGTCTGAGCCGGCGATGCCTCAGCTCCATCCTGCCAGCCTCAGCAGCACGCCGGCGGCGCAAGCCGCTCCAAGCACCGTCATCATGCCGAGCTTGAAGCGGAGGATGGCGACCGCCGCGGCAAGCGAGAGCAGCAGCGCCGCTCCGTCGACGCTTGCCAGCACCGGCGCGTCGAAGTCGAGGCCGAAGCCGGTGACCGGGACAGTCTGGCGGAACAGCGTATGCAGCGCGAACCAGATCGACAGATTGAGGATCACGCCGACCACTGCCGCGGTGATCGCGCCCAGCGCGCCCGCGAGGCCCTTGTTGCCGCGCAGACGCTCGATGTACGGCGCCCCGACGAAGATCCACAGGAAGCATGGCGTGAACGTCACCCAGGTCGCGAGCAGGCCGCCGAGCGTGCCGGCGATCAGCGGTGAGAGCGATCCGGGATCGCGCGCAGCGGCGATGAAGCCGACGAATTGCAGCACCATGATCAGCGGGCCCGGCGTGGTCTCGGCCATGCCGAGCCCGTCCAGCATCTCGGCAGGGGCAAGCCAATGATAGTGCTCGACCGCCTGCTGCCCGACATAGGCGAGCACCGCATAGGCACCGCCGAACGTCACCATCGCCATCTTGCTGAAGAACAGCGCGATCTGGCTGAAGGTGCTCTCGGTGCCCAGCATCGCGACCAGTGCGATCACGGGGGTCAGCCAGAGCGCAAGCCAGACCAGGGCCGTGACGACCGTGCGTCGCGGATTCGGCTTGGCATGCTCCGGCAGCAGCTCGCCGAGCGCGCTGTCGCGGTCGCCATTGTCGCCGGATCCATGGCCCGCGGCGGCGAATTCGGGGCGTCCGGCGCGGGCGCCGAGATAGCCGATCACCCCGGCGGCGATGATGATCAGCGGAAACGGGACGGCAAAAAAGAAGATCGCGATGAACGCGGCGGCGGCGAGGCCGATCATGAGGTTGTTGCGCAGCGCGCGGCTGCCGACCCGCACCACCGCCTGGATCACGATCGCGAGCACCGCGGCCTTCAGCCCGAAGAACAATGCCTCGACGAACCAGACATGGCCGAACGCAACGTAGATCCAGCTCAAGGCCATGATGGCGATGATGCCGGGCAGGATGAACAGGCCGCCGGCCATCAAGCCACCGGCGGTCCGGTGCATCAGCCAGCCGATATAGGTCGCCAGCTGCTGCGCCTCGGGGCCAGGCAGCAGCATGCAATAGTTCAGCGCGTGCAGGAACCGGCTCTCCGACACCCAGCGCTTTTCGTCGACGATGATCCGGTGCATCATCGCGATCTGGCCCGCCGGGCCGCCGAACGACAGCAGCGCCACGCGCAGCCAGACCCGGAACGCCTCGGCAAAGCTGACGCCGTGACCGGCGTCAACCTTGGTGGAGGCAGTTGATGAGACCAGTTCGGTCATGGCTTCACCTTGCTGGTCGGCCAGTTGTGCGATTCGCCGGTTGCGTCGCGGCACCAGCGATAAAACGCATCATAGAGCCCAAGGCCAGCGTCGAGTTGCGCAAGGTCGTCGTCGTAGATGCGGGACAGGCCGAGCGAGGCGGCGAGCAGCCCCGGCGCCTCCGGGCTGAGATCGAGCCGCGCCGTATCTGCCGCGCGCACGATCCTGGCCAGCCGCTGCAGGGCCGGCGTCGTCAGCCCGAATTCCTCGATCATGACATCGAAGGTACAGAATTCGCCGCGGTGGCTCCAGAACGTGCTCTCGATGTCGAACGGCGCAGCCTTGAAACGCTCGCCGACCGCCATGACTTCGGACGGAGCGACGAAGAGAAACACCGCCTGCGGATCGACGAAGCGGCGGATCAGCCAGGGGCAGGCGATGCGGTCGATCTTCGGCCGGGCGCGGGTGACCCAGACGGTTCGTCCTTCGCCGTCCCGCGGCGGCAGCTTGGCGACGGGGACCAGCGGCAGGCCCGCAGCCTTCCACGCCTCGAAGCCGCCGTCCAGGTTTTCGGCCGAGGCCTTGGCCACGCGCAGCCAGGCCGCAGCACCGTGCGAAAGCTTGGCACCCCGCTGGCAGATGACAATGACCGAGCGGCCGGCGAACGCCGCGCTCCACTGCGGCGCCTCCACCGCGGGGCGCCGGATCGCGCCGGGAATGAGCCGCGGATCGGCGGCGAAATCCTCGTCGGTGCGAACGTCGATCAAGATCGGTGCCTGCGGGGTTCCGATCAGACGGCTGAGCTTGTCGGGAGAAATCGATGCGAAGGATGACATGTTGCGTCCTCGTGTCAAAATGACGGGACGCGATACTTGGGCATGTCGCCTCGTGGGGAGATCGCGAGGTCCCCATGTCGGGCATTACAGCGGAACCGAATTGCGCTGTCAATCGCGGTGCGGCGCAGTCGTCCGGCTCTATGGTAACGTCGCTGCCGCGCCACTCGGGTCGCGCCGAGAGCGATGCGGGTGAAACGAGGAGAACGGGCGATGCCCTCACAAGCCGATCATTGGGCGCATGATCACGTCTTCCTGGGCGCCCAGCACGAGCGCAACGAGCGCCGCACCTGGTTCGTGGTCGGCCTGACCCTGGTGATGATGGCCGGCGAGCTCGCTGCCGGCTCGCTGTTCGGATCGATGGCGCTGCTCGCCGACGGCTGGCACATGGGCACGCATGCGGCGGCGCTCGGGATCGCCGGGCTGGCTTATCTCTTTGCCCGCCGGCACGCGCGCAATTCGTCGTTCAGCTTCGGGACCGGCAAGTTCGGCGAACTGGCCGCCTTTTCGAGCGCGATCATTCTGCTGATCATCGCGCTCCAGGTCGCCTATGAGAGCGTGATCCGGCTGTTGCGCCCGGAGCCGATCGCCTATGGCGAGGCGATCGCCGTCGCGATCCTGGGTCTCCTCATCAATCTCCTCAGCGCCTGGCTGCTGGCCGATTCGCACCCGCATCATCACGGTCATCACCATCACGCCGAACATCATCATGACCACGGCGACCGCGAGCATCACCACCATCACCACGACAACAATCTGCGCGCCGCCTATCTCCACGTGCTGGCGGATGCGGCGACTTCACTGCTGGCCATCGCGGCCCTGCTGATCGGCATGTATCTGGGCTGGGCCTGGGCGGATGCCGCCGTCGGCGTCGTCGGCAGCGCCGTCATCGCCAGCTGGGCGTATGGACTGATCCGCGATGCCGGCGCAGTGCTGCTGGACGTCAATGCCGATCGCAGGCTCGAGGCCACGATCCGGGCTCGGCTGGAGGCGGGCGGCGACCGTGTCACCGATCTGCACCTTTGGCAGGTCGGGCCCGGTCACCGCGCCGTGGTCGTTTCGATCGTTTCTAAGACCCCTCTGGCGCCGGCGATATACAAAAAGCGCCTGACGGATCTGCATGGGCTGAGCCACGTCACCGTCGAGGTGGAGCACGGCCTGCATGTCTGATAACAGCCCCTTGCAATACATGGATGGACTGCCCCGATGCCTGTGACGATCTATCATAATCCCGCCTGTGGCACGTCGCGCAACACGCTGGCGATGATCCGCGCGTCCGGCGAGGAGCCAGAGGTGATCGAATATCTCAAGACGCCCCCGAGTTGGGAGCAACTGATTGCGCTCATCAATGCCATGGGAGTGAAGGTGCGTGACGTGTTGCGCGAGAAGGGCACGCCCTATGCCGCGCTCGGGCTCGGCGATCCCAAATGGACCGACGATCAGCTGATCGAGGCGATGCTGGCGCATCCGATCCTGATCAACCGGCCGATCGTGGTGACCGGCAAGGGCGCGCGTCTGTGCCGTCCTTCGGAACTCGTTCTCGACCTGCTCGATCATCCGGTCACGTCGTTCACCAAGGAGGATGGCGAGCGGGTGACCTGGCCTGCCTGATCAGGCGCTTGCACGTTGAACGCGTCGGTGAGTTGAAAGCATGGATATCGCGGCCCGCCTCGATCTGATCAACTGGCTCGTCGCCCAGAGCCTCACCGGCGTCGCCGAGAACGATATTCTGCGCGGCTTCTGCGAGCGCTGCCGCGCTGCCGGGCTCGATCTGTCGCGCGGCCTCGCCTTCATCGACACATTGCATCCGATCTTCGAAGGACGTGGCTTTCGCTGGAACGAGATCGCCACCAACGAGTCCGACAGTTTCGAATATGGCTCCAGCAATGACGGCGAGGCGGCGCAGAATTGGCGGCGCTCGGTGTTCCACCACATGCTGGAGAAGGGACATGACGAGCTCAGCATCGATCTGACCGATTGTGCGCATCTCGACTTCAACATGATCCATGATCTGTCGGCCAGAGGGCATCGGCACTTCCTGGCCTTCGTGCACCGGTTCGGCGAGGCCGGAACGCTGGGCCAGATGGACTGCTTCTATTCCTATTGGCTGACCCGGCGTGACGGCGGCTTCACCGAGCTGCAGCTGGCCGCGCTCCGCGACCTGATTCCGTTGCTTGCGCTGACCATCAAGTCCGCCCAGCAGGTCGACATCGTGCGCACCTTGGGACGGGTCTATCTCGGCCGCGACGCCTCCGAGCAGGTGCTGCGCGGCCGCATCTCCCGCGGTGTCACCGAGCGCATCAATGCGGTGCTCTGGTTCTCCGACCTGCGCGGCTCGACCGCGATCTCCGAGAGCATCGCTCCCGACGAGATCATTCCGCTGCTCAACGACTACGCCGAGGCGTCGATCGACGCGATCTATGAAGCCGGTGGCGACGTGCTGAAGCTGATCGGTGACGGCGTGCTGGCGATCTTTGCCGGCGGCGACATGAGCGCAGCCCGCCAGGCCGCGCTGCGCGCCGAGCATCGATTCCGGCTCAATATCGCCAGGCTCAATGCCCGTCGCACGGGCGAAGGACGGCCCGTCACCTCGGCCTATGTCGGCCTGCATGTCGGCGAAGTGTTCTATGGCAATATCGGCAGCGAGGACCGGCTCGACTTCACCGTTGTCGGGCCCGCCGTCAACGAGGTCAGCCGCATCGCCTCGATGTGCCGCTCCGTCGATCGCGAGCTATTGGCCTCGTCGGAGTTCTGCGAGGGGCTTGATCCTGAGGGGCGCCGCTACCTGGTGTCGACCGGTCGCTATGCGCTGCGGGGCATTGGCCGCGCGCAGGACCTGTTCACGCTCGATCCGGAGATCGCGGCGAGCAGGCCCGCGACCAAGGCCTATGAGAACTACCTGGCGGACGAGTTGTCGCACCCTTGACCCACGTCAATGCCCGCCAGCCTCGAGTCTGCCCAGCATCGGAAGCCGGGGAGATGACGCTCATGTACACGCATATCTTGCTTCCGACCGACGGTTCCGATCTGTCCAAGGCCGCGATCAAGCACGGCGTCGCGCTCGCGAAGGCCACTGGCGCCAAGATCACCGCGCTGGTGGTGTCGACGCCGCTGCATTCGCTGGTGGTCGATCCGCACGCCGCCACCAAGGCGCTGGCGCAATACAAGTCGCTGGTCGCGGATCAGACCGCGAAATATCTCGACCATGTAAAAGAGGATGCGGAGCAGGCCGGCGTCGCCTGTTCCACGCTCTGCGTCGAGCATGACAAACCCTATGAGGCGATCGTTGACGCGGCGCGCAACGAGGATTGCGACCTGGTGCTGATGGCCTCGCATGGCCTGCGCGGCGTCTCGGCGATTCTCGGTAGCGAGACCTTGAAGGTGCTGACGCATTCGACCGTGCCGATCCTGGTCTACCGCTAGATTAGGCCGGCTGTGGGGCGGGCTGCTGCGGGATCGCGATCGCCGGCGAGGTCAGGATGACCAGGGCCTGCAGGCCGAAGATCGCGGCGGCGACGTAGAGGCAAGCGTCGGCGCCGTAGCGGCCGCCAATGATCGCCCCGAGCAGCGAGCCCAGCGGACGGGCGCCGTAGCTCAGGATGTTGATGGCGGAGACGCGCCCGAGCAATCCCGCCGGCGTCACCGACTGCCGCAGCGTGGTGGTCGAGATCACCCAGAGGATCGGCCCCGCGCCGAGCAGGAAGAAGCTGAGCGCCGCCAGCAAAGGGGAGGGGACGATCGTGGTCAGCGCCATCACCAGCGCCGCGGCGAAGCCGGTGACGGGGCCGAGCCCGATCACAGTGCCGAACGGGAGAAGCCGCAGGACGCGCGTTGCCAGCAGCGCGCCGCACACCATGCCGACGCCGAACATCGACAGCACTGTGCCGATGCCGCCGGCCGCCAGGCCGAGCCGATGCACCGCATAGGGCACGAACACGGCCAGCAGCAGGAAATGCGCGGTATTGAAGATGAACTGGGTCACGAACACCGGTCGCAGCAGCGGATGACGCAACACGAAGGCCGCGCCCTCGCTGAGGTCGGCGAGCGGGTGGCGGCTGGGCGCTGGCGCGCGAACGGGCTCGCCGAGGCCGGCGAGGCACAGCGCCGCGATCAGCGACAACACCGCGGCGCAGCCGAAGGCGGGAACTCCGCCGATCCAGCCGACCAGCATGCCGCCGAGCGCGGGCCCGGCGGCGAAGGCGACGGTGCGGGCGAGCTCGATCCTGGCATTCGCAGTGGCGAGATGGGCCGGAGCCACCAGGCTTGGCACCAAGGCCGGCGCCGCCACGCTGAACACGACCGTGCCGCACACCGCCGTGAAGCCGAGCGCAGCCAGCAGCGGCAGCGTCAGCATGCCGCTGGCAAACGCCAGGACGATCGTGAGCAGAGCGAGCGCGCGCAGCGCCTCTGCCGAGGCCATCAGCAGCCGTCGCGGCATGCGGTCGGCGAGCAGGCCAGCCGGAATGGCGAACAGCACGAAGGGCGCGGTCAGCGCCATCTGCAGCAGGCCTGTCTCGCCCTCACCAACGCCGAGCGCAAGCACCGCAACGATCGGCGCGGCGGCGAGCGCGATCTGCTCGGCCGATTGCGCGACGAGGTTGGACCAGGCGAGGCGATGAAAGCCTGTGGGAAGGGCGGGCGTGCGATGCATGACAAGGAACCTGACGTGATGTTGCCTGGCCATCATCGACTTGGGAAATCAGCGCGCCCACCCGGTTTCCGACCGCGCCGCAGCAGTCGTCCCAAGCGGCCGCCCGACTGCCGTCGCGGCAAGGGCCTCGTCGCAATGCGCCGGGGGAGGTGCGAACGGCTGCGCCGACATCAACCGGCGGAGCGGCCATGATCGATCGGCAGCATCATGGTATCGAGGTATCTCCGGTCCCCGTTGCCGAACTGCCCCGGAAATGTCTGCTCTTGCAAATAAGTTGCATTAAACGTCTGTTTCGTTCAGGATAATGCCATGGACGCAAAACCGTCAGACCTCTCTCCTGTGCACGCCATGGCCTCGACGAGCGACGGCCATGCCCGAGGCGGCTGGCGCGGCGAGCGGGGCGACCCCTCGCTGGGGAACATGTTCGCATCAGTGCGCACCAGCGCCAAGGGGTCGCTCTGGCGCAAACTGGTCGCCTTTCTCGGCCCGGGTTATCTGGTCGCGGTCGGCTACATGGATCCGGGCAACTGGGCCACTTCGCTCGCCGGCGGGTCCAAGTTCGGCTACGTGCTGCTCTCGGTCGCGCTGCTGTCCAACATCATGGCGATCGTGCTGCAATCGCTGTGCACGCGGCTTGGCGTCGGCACCGGCCGGGACCTTGCCCAGGCCTGCCGCGACTCCACGCCGCGCTGGGTATCCGTGCCGCTGTGGCTGTCGGCGGAAATCGCGATCACGGCGACCGACCTTGCCGAAGTGATCGGTACGGCGATCGGTCTCAGCCTGCTGTTCGGACTGCCACTGTCGATCGGCGTCTGCG
Source organism: Bradyrhizobium denitrificans (assembly GCF_013179005.1). NCBI lineage: Bacteria > Pseudomonadati > Pseudomonadota > Alphaproteobacteria > Hyphomicrobiales > Nitrobacteraceae > Bradyrhizobium > Bradyrhizobium denitrificans. The sequence continues at coordinate 48,491 of NZ_JABFDP010000035.1, forward strand.
TCACGGCGCTCGACGTCTTTCTGATCCTGGCGCTGCAGGCCTTCGGCTTCCGTTGGATCGAGGCCTTCGTGGTCGCGCTGCTCGGCATCATCGCGCTGTGCTTTGCGATCCAGATCGCCATGGCGCAGCCGGACTGGGCGCAAGTGATCAAGGGTTTCGTTCCGAGCGGGCAGCTGCTCGCCAATCCGGAGATGCTCTATCTGGCGCTGGGCATTCTCGGTGCGACGGTGATGCCGCATAATCTCTACCTGCATTCCGGTCTGGTCCAGACCCGCGGCTATGGCGACAGTCTCAAGGAGAAGCGCGAGGCGATCACGCTGTCGACGATCGACTCCACGATCGCGTTGTGCCTGGCGCTGACCATCAACGCCTCGATCCTCATCCTTGCCGCGGCGACGTTCCACCGCACCGGCCAGCATGACGTGGCCGAGCTCGATCAGGCGCATTCCTTCCTGGCACCGCTGCTGGGCTCGACGCTGGCTCCGACCCTGTTCGCGATCGCGCTGTTGTGCTGCGGTCTGAATTCGACGATCACCGCGACCCTCTCCGGGCAGATCGTGATGGAAGGCTTTCTGCATTGGCGCATTGCACCATGGCTGCGCCGGCTGATCACGCGCATGATCGCGATCGTGCCGGCCGTGGTGGTGACGATCTGGGCCGGCGAGAAGGCGACGGGGCAGCTGTTGATCCTCAGTCAGGTCGTGCTCAGCCTGCAACTGCCGTTCGCCGTTGTGCCGCTGGTCCTGATCACGGCGAGCCGCGCCAAGATGGGACCGTTCGTCGCGCCGCGCTGGCTCACGGCGATCGCAACCGTGATCGCGATAGCCATCATCGGGCTGAATGCCAAGCTGGTGTGGGATCTGGCGACGGGATAGGGGCGAATGGCGAATAGGGAGTAGCGAAGAGGGCGATTCGAAGTGCGCTACTCCCTATTCGCTACTCGCCCTCTCACTCCTGCGGCTCCGGCGCCGTGTGGCCCTCGTCATCCACGCGCAGCCAACCGGCCGCCGCCAGCCGCTGCTGCGGCAGATAGCGGCTCTTGTAGTCCATCTTCTTCGAGCCCTCGATCCAGTAGCCGAGATAGACGTAAGGCAGCCCCTGGCGCCGGGCGCGCGCGATGTGGTCGAGGATCATGAAGGTGCCGAGCGAGCGCGTGGTCTCGGATGGGTCGAAGAAGGAATAGACCATCGACAGCCCGTCGCTGAGCACGTCGGTCAGGGCGACCGCGATCAACTCACCACCCCTGGCGTTCGGGCCGTTGCTCAGATTGCGGCGGCGGTACTCGATGATTCGCGTCTCGACATGGCTGTCCTCGACCATCATGGCGTAGTCGAGCACCGTCATGTCGGCCATGCCGCCATGGCGATGGCGTTGATCGAGATAGCTGCGGAAGATCGAATATTGTTCCGAGGTCGGCACGGCGCTGCGCTGCTCGCCGACCAGATCCGAATTGCGCGCGAGCACCTTGCGGAAATTGCGCGAAGGGCGGAATTCATTGGCAATCACGCGGACCGATACGCAGGCCCGGCACTGGTCGCAAGCTGGCCGATAGGCGATCGACTGGCTGCGGCGGAAACCGCCATGGGTCAAAAGGTCGTTGAGATCGGTCGCCTTGTCACCGACCAGATGCGTGAACACCTTGCGCTCCTGTCGCCCGGGCAAATACGGACAGGGCGACGGCGCGGTGAGATAGAATTGCGGGGTGTCACGCGAATGCTGGGTCAAGGAACGTCGCGAGCCTCCGAGGCGATCGTGAACAGAATTGCGCTCCGAAGGCGGCCGGTCAATCGCTTTTGATGCGCCACGTCAGCTCTCACCAGGTGCGGGCGGGTTGAGCGAGTTGCGCCCGCACGGAGGTGTTGATCACCACGGTTCCGAGCACGAAATCGTGGAGCAGTCGCCGGCGTCCGTTGAACAGTCCGACAAGCAGCACGAAAGGCGAGAGCACGGACACCGAGATCCAGAAGCACACCGCGTGCACCGCACCGAGCACAAAGTAGCCGGGCGCGCCGTACCAGGTCCGCAACTCCAGATCCATGATCCGCATGCCGATCGTCGCCGAGTTCGGACCGCCGATGGTGGCGCCGTAATAGACGATCGCCCAGATCACCGAGGCCGGCGACACCAGCCAGAACAGTGCCCAGCCGAGACCGAGCGTGACCAGGCCGAACACCGCGATGAAGATCACGGCCAGGATCACGGGGACCGCGAGCACGAGCAGGTCGATCAGGAACGCGATCATGCGCCGGGTCAGCACGCCGCGAAACAGCTCCGGCTGTTGATAGGGATCATAGGCGTGCGGGCGAATCTCGGCGCCGCCGCTGGACCAGCCACCTCTGCCGGGGTCCGTATACGCCATCGATGCATCCTCCCAAATTGGCAACGAGGACATGGGAACCCCGGCGGCGCTTGCAAGAGGCGATCCTTGGACACTCCGCGGCGAATTTCTGGCGTTTTCGCGTCGTGGCGCGCGAGACGCGTTGGTCAGCGATGCTGCTGGCGAAGCCGCTCGGCCGCTTGCGGTGCGAAATAAGTGAGCACGCCATCGGCCCCGGCGCGCTTGAACGCGAGCAGGCTCTCCATCATCGCCCGGTCACCGTCGATCCAGCCATTATTCGCCGCCGCCGCGATCATCGCGTATTCGCCCGACACCTGGTAGGCGAAGGTCGGCATGCTGAACGTGTCCTTCACGCGCCTGACAACGTCGAGATAGGGCATGCCCGGCTTCACCATCACCATGTCGGCGCCCTCGGCGATGTCGAGTTCGACCTCGCGCAGCGCCTCGTCGGTGTTGGCGCTGTCCATCTGATAGGTGCGCTTGTCGCCGGTCAGCGTCTTGGCCGAGCCGATCGCATCGCGAAACGGGCCGTAGAAGGCGGAGGCATATTTGGCCGCATAGGCCATGATCTGCACATCGAGGAAGCCGGCCTGGTCGAGCGCCTGGCGGATGGCTCCCACCCGGCCGTCCATCATGTCCGATGGCGCGATGATGTCGCAGCCGGCTTCGGCCTGGACCAAAGCCTGGCGCACCAGCACCGCGACGGTCTCGTCGTTCAGGATCCGGCCATCCTTGATCAGGCCATCATGGCCATGGCTGGTAAACGGGTCGAGCGCGACGTCGCACAGCACGCCGATGTCCGGGAATTCCTGCTTGATCGCGCGCACCGCCTGGCAGACCAGATTGTCGGGGTTGCAGGCTTCGGAGCCGTGCTCGTCGCGCAGCGACGGCTCGGTATAGGGGAACAGCGCGATGCAGGGAATGTCGAGCTTGGCAGCGCGTTCCGCATCGCGCACGATCTCGTCGACGCTCAGCCGTTCCACGCCCGGCATGGAGGCGACCGTGCTGCGGGTCCGGTCGCCCTGGACAACGAACAGCGGCCAGATCAGGTCGTCGGTCGTAAGCACGTTCTCGCGCACCAGCCGACGCGCCCACTCGGCCTTGCGGTTGCGGCGGGGACGAATGGTCAGATCGAGCGCCGGCTGAGTCGCGGTGGTGCGCGCGACGTCGCGCAGGTCGATCGGGCGCCCGAATTTGATCGCCATGGGGTGCTGGCTCCTTGAGCTGGCCGGCGAGCCGGAGGATTTGATTTGTTGTAATTCCAACAATGTCTATCACCTTGCGCGCGCCTCGTCACTTGACCTGACGCAAGCTGCCCAGTTGATTTGCCGCCCGGTTGGTTTCACGGTCCCCAGCCGGCCCAGAATCGCCATTCTCCTGATCTTGAGAACCCTTATGATCCCCTTGATGACGCGCCCCATCCCGCCGAGCCGCTATGCCTGAGATCCCTTCGGCGAGAGATCTGGCCCGCGACAACGCCGCCATGTCGGTCGCGGCCCTGTCCTCGGAGCGGCGTGACAGCGACGAGAATATCTGGACCCGCCGCCTCGTGCTGTTCCTGCGGGTCATGGCCATGCTGTCGATTGCCAAGGGGCTCTACCATTGGGCCCAGGTGACCGGGTTCATCGGCGGCGAGGACGACGCGTTCGAGAACCAGGCCATGGCCTGGCAGGCGGCGACGGTCTATTTCGCGGTCATCGAACTCGTCGCCGCCGTCGGCCTGTGGCTGGCCACCCCCTGGGGCGCGGTGGTGTGGCTCACCACGGTCGTGTCCATGGCGGTGATCGAGCTGATGTTCCCGGGAATCTATGGCGGCAGCCTGCTGGTGGTCGCGGGCGAGGCGGTCATGCTCGCCGCCTATCTGGTGCTGGCCTGGATGGCTGCGCGCGAGCGTCCACCATAGGTGGTGCGGTAAATTTGTTGCACGTTGTAAATCTTCTCAGCGCGATGCAAGTAATGTTTCGAACACCTTAAGATCGCTTGCCACAGCTGTTACACAGACCTTAGCGGCGGCAAGCTCACCTGTTTTGGAATGCAACAGGGGGGTGAAACAGAGCGCGAACATCGCGCATCGACCGTCAACGGATACTTGCAAAAGCTGCTGTATTTACAGGCTTAAAAGAGGATTCACTCTCCGCGATTCATTCTCTCTTTATGCTCTTATTTAAGGCGATCTTCAAAGCACCCCCCTTAAGTTCGTTCTATCAGACGGGACAAAAGTTTCGTCGAATAAGTCGACAAAAACGACGACAGGGGAAGTGTCATGATGAAAGCCGTTGCGACGGCCGTGGAGACTGCTGCGCCCGGCCAGGGCGGCACCGTGCAGTCGCTCTATCTGGAAGCCCTGACGCTGGTGGAGCGGCTGCATCGCCGCCTGCTCGACGTCATCAAGGACGAGTTCGATCGGCGCGGTCGTTCCGACATCAACTCTGTGCAGGCGCTTCTGCTGTACAACATCGGCGACAAGGAGCTGACCGCGGGCGAGTTGCGCACGCGCGGCTATTATCTCGGCTCCAACGTCTCCTACAATCTCAAGAAGCTGGTCGAGCTTGGCTTCCTCGATCACCAGCGCTCCCGCGTTGATCGCCGCTCGGTCCGCATCCGCCTGACGCCGCAAGGGCAGGAGATCCGCCGCATCGTCGACGCGCTGTATCAGAAGCACGTCAAGACCGTGGAGCAGGTCGGCGGCATTTCGAGCGAGGAGTTCTCCACGCTCAACAAGTCGCTGCATCGTCTCGAGCGGTTCTGGACCGACCAGATCCTGTATCGCCTCTGAGGCGTTCACCTCGTTTCGGCTGAGCCGGCGTCGACGATAGAGACCGGAGAGCTGATCATCATCTGAGTTCGATTTCGCGTCGGCCCGATCGGGCCGGCGCTTTTTCTTTGCGCGCGCGTCCGATCATTCGCTGTTGCGAGAAACAGTCGTTCCGAACTGGAACCATTCACGCCGTCCGGACTTGTCCCTGCCGGAGGTCGCATCATGCTGCACGATCACGGAATGCAGATCATGAACGTGGAGCTGGTCGGCGACGCCTACGCGATCGCGGCCAACTATCTGCGCCTGTCGGGGGCGATGCCTGACACCATCGCGCCGGACGAACGGCTCGTCGACATCATCGTTCAGCTGGTTCACCGCGGAGAGTTCAACAAGCTCAGGCTCGCGAACAAGGCCATCTCGATGTTCGAGATGGCCCAGTCGGCCTGACCATCAAGAGGGGATGATATGGAAGCCGCCATCGATCGCATCATGCACACTTATGACCTGCTGGCGAACCGCACGGCTGCGGCCAGCGAGGAGGCGCGCCGGAAGGTCAGCGCCTACATCCAGACTCTGTTCGAAGCCGGTGAGCGGGACCCGCATCGCCTGACGGTGTGCGGCCTGACTTACTTGCGTCAACTCGATGGGCGCGTCGATCCGGTGAAGGCGGGCTACACCGGACTGTGAGATAGATCGCAAGGTTGCTCGCGCTGCGCGCTTGCCTCATGATACCGACAACCTGTATGAGACCATCCGGTTTCATGCAGGTTGTTTGTTTTCGGGGGGAAGCGATGCGTTTGCGCCTCGCGCCGTCGGTACGGCGGTGACTTTGGCTTTGATATGCGCACAGTCGAGCCGGTCGACGAGCACAGCTGAAACGGTCGCTGCACCGCAGTTCACGAAAGAGTGGAAGGTGCTGGGGAAGATTGGCGCCTGCGCTGAGACGACGACCACGAAAATCTCTGATCGCGGCGAGAAGCCCTTGTCTCCCACCCGATTCAAGTTGAGGGAAAAGCTCGACGAGGATGGTGAACCCCTGATGGATCAAGGGACCTACGAACAAAACGGCGCGGAGCAGATCGGTGCGGAGTGGAACGCCGGCGTGGTCCACTCCAGACTGGGCGATCGTGTGCGTCTTTGCACCGTCTGGAAGCCGAAGAAGTGCCCGCCCGGCGATGATCGGGGACGAATCTACAAGGCGACCAATCTCCGGACCAAGGACACGTGGCAGATGTCGGAAAGCTGGCACTGCTGCGGCGGGGCCTGTGGGACCGGACTTGCTCTGCCGCCCGTCCACCATATCTGGCATAATGACCCAGGATGACCCGCAACGGCTGGCCTGTCCCTTGGCCTGCCGCCGTCCGTATGGTAAGGGCAGGAGATCTTTCCGACCGCCTTCACTGAACCGACCGCAGGCCACTTAAGGTCTTGCGGACGTGGAGATATTCCGCCGATGACCGCTTCCAGCGCCAAGCCCGCCTCGTCAGTCGATTCCTTCTTCTCCGCCACTTTGGCCGAGGCCGATCCCGAGATCGCCGCCGCCATCAAGGGTGAACTCGGTCGGCAACGGCACGAAATCGAACTGATCGCCTCGGAAAACATCGTCAGCCGGGCGGTCCTTGAGGCCCAGGGCTCGGTGATGACCAACAAATACGCCGAAGGGTATCCGGGCGCGCGCTATTATGGCGGTTGCGAATGGGTCGACGTCGCCGAGAACCTCGCGATCGACCGCGCCAAGAAGCTGTTCGGGGCCAATTTCGCCAACGTCCAGCCGAACTCCGGCAGCCAGATGAACCAGGCCGTGTTCCTGGCGCTGCTGCAGCCTGGCGACACCTTCATGGGCCTCGACCTCGCCGCCGGCGGCCATCTGACCCACGGCTCGCCGGTCAACATGTCCGGCAAGTGGTTCAAGGCCGCGCATTACACCGTTCGTCGCGACGACCATCTGATCGACATGGACGCGGTGGCAAAGCAGGCCGAGGAGGTCAAGCCGAAGCTGATCATCGCCGGCGGCAGCGCCTATTCGCGCCCGTGGGACTTCAAGCGCTTCCGCGAGATCGCCGACCACGTCGGCGCCTATCTGCTGGTCGACATGGCGCATTTCGCCGGCCTGGTCGCCGGCGGCGCGCATGCCTCGCCGGTGCCGCATGCTCACATCGTCACCACCACCACCCACAAGTCGCTGCGCGGCCCGCGCGGCGGCCTGATCCTGTGGAACGACGAGCAGTTCACCAAGAAGCTGAACTCGGCGATCTTCCCGGGCCTGCAGGGCGGCCCGCTGATGCACGTGATCGCGGCCAAGGCGGTGGCGTTTGCCGAGGCGCTGCGGCCGGAGTTCAAGACTTACGCGAAGAACATCGTCGAGAATGCGAAGGCGCTGGCGGAATCGCTGCGCGCGCAGGGCTTCGACATCGTCTCCGGCGGCACCGACAATCATTTGATGCTGGTCGATCTCCGGCCGAAGGGGCTGAAGGGCAACGTCTCCGAGAAGGCGCTGGTCCGCGCCGGCATCACCTGCAACAAGAACGGCATCCCGTTCGACCCCGAAAAGCCGTTCGTCACCTCGGGCCTGCGGCTCGGCACCCCCGCCGCGACCACCCGCGGCTTCGGTGTCGCCGAGTTCCAGCAGGTCGGCAGCCTGATCGCCGAGGTTCTGAATGCGATCGCGCAGGCGCCGGACGGCAGCGCGCCGCTGGTGGAAGCCGCGGTCAAGGCCAAGGTGAAGGCGCTGACCGACCGGTTCCCGATCTATCAGTAAGGCTTGACGCCACGATGCGCTGCCCGAGCTGCAACAGCCTCGATACGCAGGTGAAGGACTCCCGTCCCACCGAGGATTCCTCGGTGATCCGGCGGCGGCGGGTCTGCGTCACCTGCAATTTCCGCTTCACGACCTTCGAGCGGGTGCAGCTGCGCGAACTCACCGTCATCAAGCGCAACGGCCGCCGCGTGCCGTTCGACCGCGACAAGCTGATGCGCTCGGTGCAGATCTCATTGCGCAAGCGCTCGGTCGATCCGGAGCGGGTCGAGAAGATGGTGTCGGCGATCGTGCGCGAGCTCGAGAGCGGCGGTGAATCGGAAGTGTCCTCGGAGGCGATCGGCGAGATCGTGATGGAGCATCTGCGCGATCTCGACGATGTCGCCTATGTCCGCTTCGCCTCGGTCTATCGCAATTTCCGCGAGGCCAAGGATTTCGAGGCCGTGCTCGGCGAGCTCTCCGCAGAGGACGAAGCTCCGCGCCTGGCGCCGGTTCGCAAATGATCTTCCGGGTCCTGGTCGATCAGGTCGGCGAGAAGCTGAAGGCGCAGAAGGACGCTGACCGCCGCTTCATGCAGCTGGCGCTCGCGCTCGGCCGGCGCGGGCAGGGGCGAACCTGGCCCAATCCGGCCGTCGGCGCCGTCGTGGTGAAGGACGGCGTCATCGTCGGCCGCGGCTGGACGCAGCCAGGAGGCCGGCCGCATGCCGAGCCGGAGGCGCTCCGGCGCGCCGGCGCGGCCGCCAAGGGCGCCACGCTCTATGTCTCGCTCGAGCCGTGCTCGCATTTCGGCAAGTCGCCACCTTGCGCCGACGCGGTCATTGCGGCCGGCATCAGCCGCGTCGTGTCGGCGATCGAGGATCCCAATCCGGAGGTCTCGGGGCAGGGCCATGCGCGACTCCGGGCCGCCGGCATCCAGGTCGAAGTCGGCCTGTGCTCGGCGGACGCCAAGCGCGACCATGCCGGATTTTTCCGCCGCATCCGCGAAGGCCGGCCGCACGTGATCCTGAAGCTGGCCGTCTCCGCGGACGACAAGATCGCAGCCGCCGGCAATAAGCCGGTCGCGATTACCGGCGAGGCGGCCCGCACGCGCGTGCATCTGTTGCGCGCCCAGAGCGATGCCATCCTGATCGGGGTGCGCACGGCGATTGCCGACGATCCGCTGCTGACCTGCCGGCTGCCGGGCATGGAGGCCCGCTCGCCGGTGCGCGTGGTGCTCGATCCGATGCTGCGGCTTCCGATGACCAGCCGCCTGGTGCAGAGCGCGCGGACCACGCCGCTCTGGATGATCGCCTCCGCGGTGGCGGAGCCCGCGGCGGCGACCAAGCTCGGCGCTGCTGGCGCGCAGGTGATCCGCGTTCCGCCGCAGGTTGAACCATCGGTGCTGGAGCCGCCGGCGGTGCTGAAAGCGCTCGCCGACAAAGGCATCACCCGCTTGATGATCGAGGGCGGCAGCCGCGTAGCATCTTCTTTCATGCAAAGCGGCCTGGTCGATGAAATCTGGCTCCTGCGGGGGGCCGGCGAGATTGGCGCCGACGGAATCGCTGCGCTGGACGCATTGCCGCTGACCGCAATCACGCAGTCGCCGGCCTATCGCGTTCGTGCTAGCGAACCGCTCGATCCCGACATCCTCACGATTTACGAGCGCACGTAATGTTCACCGGCATCGTCACCGACATCGGCGAGATCGTCAGCCTGACGCCGCGGACCGAAGGCAAGCTGCACCGGCTGCGCATCGCCTGCAGCTATGATCAGGCGACCATCGCCGATGGCGCGTCGATCGCCAACAATGGCGTCTGCCTTACAGTTGTGCAGTCCGGCGTATCAGATGGAAAGACCTGGTTTGAGGTCGATGCCGCCGCCGAGACGCTGGCGCTGACCACCGCCAGGCACTGGCGCGTCGGCACCAGGCTGAACCTGGAGCGGGCGCTGAAGATCGGCGACGAGCTCGGCGGCCACATCGTCTCGGGCCATGTCGACGGCATCGCCACCATCGTCAGCCGCGAGAACCTGCCGGACATGGCGCGGTTCGTTTTCAAGACGACGCGTGAGCTGGCGCGCTTCATCGCGACCAAGGGCTCGATCACCCTCGACGGCGTCTCGCTCACGGTCAACACCGTGGACGATCTGACCTTTTCGGTCCTCATCATTCCGCATACGCTCTCGGTCACCACGCTGTCGTCCTGGCAGGCCGGCAGCGACGTCAATATCGAGGTCGATCTGATGGCGCGCTACGCCGCGCGCCTCACGGAAATGAAGTAACGCCCCCGCCAGGGGCCTTTCAGTCTTGGCTTTGCCGGCTGTCACGCCTACAAGGCCAGCCCTCACGGTGAGGCGGCGCAGCACGCCCCGATCCGCGAGGCCGATTTCATCTTCCCCTTCGAGACGCGGCGAAAGCGCCGTTCCTCAGGGTGAGTCACCTGTGACAATGGAAACAGAACCATGGCAGACGCACGGCGCGCGCCGCTCAAAGACCAGACCGACATCACCGGCGCCCGGGCGCTGATCGTGGAGGCCCGCTTCTACGACGACATCCAGGATGCAATGCTCGAAGGCGCCACCGCCGAGCTGAAGGCGGCCGGCGTGGGCTATGATGTCCTGACCGTGACCGGCTCGCTGGAAATCCCGGCGACCATCGCGATCGCGCTCGATGCGGCCGCACAGCACGGCAAGCCCTATGACCTGGCGATCGCGCTCGGCTGCGTCATTCGCGGCGACACCATTCATTTCGAGATCGTGTCGCAGGAATCCTCGCGGGCGCTGATGGACCTGTCGGTGGCGCGCGGCCTGCCGCTCGGCAACGGCATCCTGACGGTCAACAATGAAGACCAGGCCTGGGCGCGCGCCCGGGTCTCGGAGATGAACAAGGGCGGCGATGCCGCCCGCGCCGCGCTCGCCGTGCTGCGCATCAAACGCCGTCTGGCGCGAGGCTGACATGGCCGAGAGCAGCAACAAGCCGTTCAGGGGCCCGGTCAGAGCCAACGACCGCAAGGCCAACCGCCGCGGTGCGGCGCGACTCGCCGCCGTGCAGGCGCTCTACCAGATGGACATTGCCGGCGCTGGCATCAATGACGTGCTGGCCGAGTTCGAGAGCCATTGGCTCGGCAGCGAGGTCGAGGGCGAGCAGTATCTGCCCGCCGAGGCGGCCTTCTTCCGCGACATCGTCTCCGGCGTGGTGCGCGACCAGACCAAGATCGATCCCGTTCTCGACACTGCGCTGGAGCGCGGCTGGCCGCTGCAGCGGATCGAGGCCATCCTGCGCGCCGTGTTGCGCGCCGGCGCCTACGAGTTGGAGCGCCGCAAGGACGTGCCGGCGAAGGTCGTGGTGTCCGAATATGTCGACATCGCCCATGCCTTCGTCGAGCGCGACGAGACCGGCATGGTCAATGCCGTGCTGGAGCAGTTGGCGCGGCAGTATCGCGCCGACGAGATGGGGCCGAAGTAGCGCGATGGGGTGGGGCGCACCAGGATCGTTGCGGACCGGAGCCCTCCCAGTTTGTTCATTCGACCGTCATCACCCGCGAAAGCGGGTGATCCAGTATCCCAGAGGCGTCGCAAGGGTACCGAGAGGCCGCGGCGTGCTGGATCGCCCGGTCCCGTCTTCGCCTGCCGGCTTCGACGCGACGACTGATACAAGGGCGCGCCGTAGCTTTAGCGAAGGCGGCAAGCCGGGCGATGACAGTGGAACGTGGGGAACGAGCGCATGACCCACCAGCCCTCGGGCGAAGACTCCCTGATCGCGCGCTACTTCAAGCCGCTGGCGACCGACCCTGGCGCCTTCGGCCTGGTCGATGACGCCGCCATCATTCCTGCCGATGGTGACGATCTGGTCGTCAACACCGACGCCATCGTCGAAGGCGTCCATTATCTGCCCGATGATCCGCCCGACACCATCGCGCGCAAGGCGTTGCGGGTGAACCTGTCCGATCTTGCCGCCAAAGGCGCCGTCCCGGCCGGCTTTGTTCTAACCCTAGCACTGCGACAGAAGGACGAAGCCTGGCTCAGTGCCTTCGCGCGCGGGCTCGGCGAGGACGCCGCAGCCTTCGGCTGCCCGCTTCTGGGCGGCGACACGGTGTCGACGCCTGGTCCGGTGATGATCTCGATCACGGCTTGGGGCCGGGTGCCCAAGGGGCGGATGGTGCACCGCTTCGGCGCCCGCCCCGGCGATCGGGTCTGGGTCACGGGAACGATCGGCGACGCGATGCTCGGGCTTGCCGTGTCGAAGGGCGGGCCGGCGGCTGCCGCCCTGGCCGGCGATCCCGCCGCGCGGGATATGCTGATCGGCCGCTATCGCGTGCCGCAGCCGCGTCACTTGTTAGCTGTGCCGGTGAGGGAGTTTGCGACCGCCTCGATGGATGTCTCCGACGGCCTCGCGGGGGATCTTTCCAAGCTCTGCGCCGCGTCGCGCGTGAGTGCCGACATCGCTTTGTCGCAGGTGCCGATCTCATCAGCAGCGGCAAAGCTTGTGACGGCGGGCTATCACCAGCTTGAAGGCCTGATCTCCGGCGGCGACGATTATGAGATCGTCTGCACTGTTCCCGCAGCGCGATGCGCCGCTTTTTGCGCTGCGGCCGGAGCGGCTGGCGTGGCTGTCACCGACATCGGGGTCATCGTCGAAGGACCCGACGTGCCGCGCTTCCTGGATGAGCAGGGGCGTCCGGTCGTCTTGAAACAGCGGTCCTACAGCCACTTCTGACATCTATTCGCAACCGCACATTGCGACCAAAGAAGCGTCTGAATTTGGAGCGGTTCAGGCGTCGCGGCGTTGCGTCATGATGGCGATTTTGGCAAGGTCTGGGACGTTCGAGGCGGCTCCGCCCGGGGCGGCCTGACAAGGGGGCGTGCGTCGCACAACCGCGGCGTGTCGTAGTTAGAAAAAGCAAAGAGCCGAGGAAACTAAATGTCAGCTTTATGGGTGATCGTGCTCTGCGGAGCGCTGTCGATCGTCTATGCGATCTGGGCCACACAATCCGTGCTCAGCGCCGACGCCGGCAATGCGCGGATGCAGGAAATTGCGGCTGCCGTGCGTGAGGGCGCGCAGGCCTATCTCCGCCGCCAATATACGACGATCGGAATTGTCGGCGTCGTGATCTTCGTGCTCCTGGCCTATTTCCTCGGCATGCTTGTCGCGATCGGCTTTGCGATCGGCGCGATCCTCTCCGGCGCGGCCGGCTTCATCGGCATGAACGTGTCGGTGCGTGCCAACGTCCGCACCGCGCAGGCGGCGATCACCTCGCTCGCCGGCGGCCTCGAGCTCGCCTTCAAGGCCGGCGCGATCACCGGCCTGCTGGTGGCCGGCCTCGCGCTGCTCGGTGTCACCATCTACTTCGGCATCCTCACCGGATTCATGAAGCTCGCGCCCGACAGCCGGACCGTGATCGATGCGCTGGTCGCGCTCGGCTTCGGCGCCTCGCTGATCTCGATCTTCGCCCGTCTCGGCGGCGGCATCTTCACCAAGGGCGCCGACGTCGGCGGTGACCTCGTCGGTAAGGTCGAAGCCGGCATCCCCGAGGATGATCCGCGCAACCCCGCAACCATCGCCGACAATGTCGGCGACAATGTCGGTGACTGCGCCGGCATGGCGGCCGACCTGTTCGAGACCTATGCGGTGACCGCCGTGGCCACCATGGTGCTGGCGGCGATCTTCTTCGCCAAATCGTCGCTGCTCGCCAACATGATGACTTTGCCGCTCGCCATCGGCGGCATCTGCATCATCACCTCGATCGCCGGCACCTTCTTCGTCAAGCTCGGCGCCAGCCAGTCGATCATGGGCGCGCTGTACAAGGGCCTGATCGCGACCGGCGTGCTCTCGCTCGCCGGCCTTGCCATCGCCATCGCCTGGCTGATCGGCTTCGGCAAGCTCGACGGCGTCGACTATACCGGCACCGCCTTGTTCATCTGCGGCGTCGTCGGCCTCGTCGTCACCGGCCTGATCATCTGGATCACCGAATACTACACCGGAACCGACTTCCGTCCGGTCAAGTCGATCGCGGCGGCCTCGGTCACCGGTCACGGCACCAACGTGATCCAGGGCCTGGCGATCTCGATGGAGGCGACCGCGCTGCCCGCGATCGTGATCATCGCCGGCATCCTGGTCACCTACAGCCTCGCCGGCCTGTTCGGTATTGCGATCGCGACCACGACGATGCTGGCGCTGGCCGGCATGATCGTCGCGCTCGACGCCTTCGGCCCGGTCACCGACAATGCCGGCGGCATCGCCGAGATGGCCGGACTGCCGAAGGAGGTGCGCAAGTCCACCGACGCGCTCGACGCCGTCGGCAACACCACCAAGGCCGTCACCAAGGGCTACGCGATCGGCTCCGCCGGTCTCGGAGCGCTGGTGCTGTTCGCGGCCTATAACCAGGACCTGCAGTTCTTCATCGCCGACTCCGCGCACCATCCCTATTTCGCGGGGATCAAGCCGGACTTCTCGCTGAACAATCCCTACGTGGTGGTCGGCCTCTTGTTCGGCGGCCTGCTGCCTTATCTGTTCGGCGCCATGGGCATGACCGCGGTCGGCCGTGCCGCCGGCGCGATCGTCGAGGAGGTGCGCCGGCAGTTCCGCGAGAAGCCGGGAATCATGCAGGGCACCGACAAGCCGGACTACGGCAAGGCTGTCGACCTGCTGACCAAGGCGGCGATCAAGGAGATGATCATCCCCTCGCTGCTGCCGGTGCTGTCGCCGATCGTCGTCTACTTCCTGATCTATGCGATCGCGGGCGGCGGCGCGGCCGGCAAATCGGCGGCGTTCTCGGCGGTCGGCGCCATGCTGCTCGGCGTCATCGTCACCGGTCTCTTTGTCGCGATCTCGATGACCTCGGGTGGTGGCGCCTGGGACAACGCCAAGAAGTACATCGAGGACGGCCACTTCGGCGGCAAAGGCTCGGATGCGCACAAGGCGGCCGTCACCGGTGACACCGTCGGCGATCCCTACAAGGACACGGCGGGCCCCGCGGTCAACCCGATGATCAAGATCACCAACATCGTGGCGCTGCTGCTGCTGGCGATCCTCGCGCATTAAGCGCGGCATCAGTCGATCGGACAAATCCCGCAGGCGCAGGCCTGCGGGATTTTTCGTTGCGGGTTACGTCACGGCGAGCACCGCTCGCCGATACGCGCGTGAAGTGACCTAGCAGGAGATCAGCCAGCGCTTCAACGTCGTCCGCGCCCGGGCCTGTTCGCCCTTCAGCACGTCCGGGTGGTCGAGATCGGGACGGTACACGAGGGCAGGGTCGAGGAAGACCTCCAGCGCCTGGAGAGCAAAGAACTGGTCCGGGTCACGCAGCTGCTTCATCAGCAGCGGCACGATGTCGGGTCCCATCGTGATCAGATTCATGAACTCGTTCGACCGGGTCCGCATCTGTGGGCTCGAGAACATCGCGTTGTTCTCGTCATACCAGGTGGCACGCCAGGCCTTGTAACGGGTGTCGAACTCGCTGACGAGATCCTGCGGCACGCGCTTCACCTTCTGGTTCAGCCGCGTTTCTTCGGCGTCGGTCAGAGGATCTAGCAGCATCGGCCTCTCCTGCGCGACGGCGCCCTGCGCCGATTTTGCGCTTGCGTGCGGATAATCATAGTAGCGATTGACATAGCCGTATAGCGAGCCGGGGCCTGCGAGATCGGCAAGCGTGTGCGAGACCAGCAGCCAGGCCCCGAGCTTGCTGGTCCATTGCCCGCCATAGACGACCGCGCCGTGGGTCATGTCATTGACCGAAATCCCATAGGCGGCGACGTCGCCGGGGCCGCCGACCGGACCGCCGGCGATCGTGTAGTGGTGGGCCTGATAGAGAGCGTCGAACTGCGCGCGGCTGACATTCGGGTTGGACCACGGCCAGACCCAGGCATTGAGAATGTTCAGGGTCCATGCAAGGCAATTATACGTGCTCGAGGCCGGACCGAGCACCGTCATCGCCGCGACGTTGGCGTTCGGAAAATCATGGAGCATCTGAGCCTGTTCTTGCGGCGTGAGTGGACGGGGTGACATGAAGATTCCTCCTGCTGCGGAAGCGATGTCTTCGGCGCCGGCAAGTCCGGCCGCCGAAACGGCGGAGGGTGCGATAATCCCTCCGCCGCATCGGGCTGACCGGGCTATTGCTGGGTCCACTGGTTGCTGCTGTTGAGCGTGCAGGTGACGGCGTAGACATTCACCGGGAACTTGACCTGGAGGTTCTGCGTCACCGTCGTGATGTCGAGGATCGTTCCGACCTGGACATTGGTGCCGGCGGCGATCCAGTAGGTCGGCGTCGGAGTGAATGTGTGGGTGAGGTTGGGGCCGGCCATGGTCACGAAGGTGCCGGCGCTGCCCATGCCGATGCCGACAGAGAAGGAGTTGTTGGGCACGTTGGCGGCGTCACTGATGACCAGCGAGCCTTGCGGCGGCCCGGCCACGGCTTGCGAGAGGTTCGGTCCAGGCGAGGTCGAAAACGTGGTGGTGTTGGCCGATGCCGGATCGGCATCTATGGTCTGGCCCGCCGAGAAGGTCACGCCGGGCTGGATCGTGCCGGTCTGGCCCCAGACGAAGGTGTAGTCGATGCTCCACTGGAAGGTGATGTTGGCGCCGGGGACGATCTGGTAGGGGCTGGCGAACCAGGCCAGCGAAAACACGTTCGCCGATTGCTGGTTGGGCAGCTGCTGATAGACGTAGAACACCCACGGAGACGCCGAATTGTTGATGAGCTTGAGCGAGTAGGGCGTGCCGGTGGCATCGACCTCGGTTGCGACTCGTGAAATGGCCTTCTGAATGCGCAGGTCGCGAGGCGTGGCGTAGCTAATAAGGGTCATGAGCATTCTCCATCGTTTCTATCGATCAGCTCGCAAATGCAGGTGCTGGGACAACAAGACATCATCGTTGCGATCGCGATGGCGCTCGGGTCATGTTCGTCCCCGCTGGCCGGCAGCCTCAGATCGGCTTCCAGGCCGTGATTGAGGATCATCCGATGAGGGGGCGGACACATCGGGGTGGCGCCCCATTTCGCCTGCGAGCGCATCCTGATTCTCCGGATGGGGGAATCTCCCATGCGGCCTGCGTTTCGCTTAGCCGCGCGAGGTGCGATTCAGGCTTCGTGAGGGTATGATCGCGTCCCTTCGCAGGGCGGTTCGAATGGCCCTATCGAGCCCGATCATTTGCTTATTGTTGATGTTGCGATGAGTGCCGGCCGCGACCGCGCAGCGGACAGGGACGCAGCTACGATGATGTCCGGGCGTTGCATTGGCTGCGCGCCAGCGCCGACAGTGTCAGCCTCTCCGCGCGGTCTCGACCCATTGCGTCGCACGCTGCGCCAGCTCGGCGGCGCTCTCGATGCCGAGCTTGTTCTTGATGTGCTCGACATGGGATTCGATGGTCTTGATGCTGCGGCCAAGCATGGCGGCGATCTGACGCGTCGTGCGGCCTTCTCCGACGAGCTGGAAGACCTGCAATTCGC
This sequence comes from Bradyrhizobium denitrificans, assembly GCF_013179005.1. Taxonomy (NCBI): domain Bacteria; kingdom Pseudomonadati; phylum Pseudomonadota; class Alphaproteobacteria; order Hyphomicrobiales; family Nitrobacteraceae; genus Bradyrhizobium; species Bradyrhizobium denitrificans. The sequence continues at coordinate 65,761 of NZ_JABFDP010000035.1, forward strand.
GGTCGCTGAGCGCACGCATGGTGGAGGTTGCCTCCAGCGTATGGCCACTGACATAGCGCTCCGCAAGCCGCCGCTGCAGCGCCTCGCTCATGTAGATCTCGCCGCTGAGCACACGACGGATCGCCGTCAGCAGGGTTGTCTCCATTTGCTGCTTGGTGACGTAGCCGAGCGCGCCAGCGGCCAGCGCACGCTCCGCATAGGCGGCTTCGTCATAGAATGACAGCACGAGAGATCGCGTGCCGGGGTGACGCGTCTTGATCTCCTTGATGAGATCGAGACCGTCGTCGCGGTCGAGCATGAGATCGACGATCACGAGATCGGGGCGGCTGGCCTCGATGGCCGCGAATGCGGCGGTGCGCGAGCCGACCGAGCCGTTGACGACGAGGCCGGGCTCGGACTCGATGAGGGCGGTGAGGCCTCGCCGCAGCACCGGATGATCGTCGACGATGAGGAGCGTCTTGCGACCGTCACCGGTCGCGTCAGTTGGGCATTTGGGCATCGGCCCCCCGATGCCCGGCAGGGGCCGGCAGCGGAAACGCGCAGGTGACCACCACGCCGCGCACGGGGTGCGGAGCCACCTTCAGCGCGCCGCCGATCGCGTCGGCGCGGTATTCCATCGTATGCAAACCGAGGCCGGCGCGATCTCTGAAATCTTCGGGAAGGCCGACGCCCCGGTCGCAGATGCTCAACACGGCCATGCTGCAGCGGCAGTCCAGGCGGATCTCGATCTCGTCGGCTTTGCCGTGGCTGATCGCGTTGCGCACCGCTTCCTGAGCGATGCGGACGAGGTGCGTTGTTGTCTCGCCGCGGAGGCTGGGACATCGGCCGTCGTCGATCAACACGCAATGCGTGCCGTGCGCGCGGCTCACATTGCGTGCCAGAGCGCCAAGCGCATCGACCAGGCTGCGGCCTCTGACGGCGACCGGCGTAAGACCGCGTGCGAGATCGCGCGCTTCACTGATCGCCTCGTTCAGCAGCCGCAGGATTTCGGAGGCAGACGCGGCCGGGCCGGGACCGACATTGGCCGCGAGGTCGCGCGACAAGGCTGCCGTCAACGCCGCGATACCGGCCAGCGACTGACATAGTCCGTCGTGCAGCTCACGTCCGAGGCGACGCCGTTCGCGATCGGCGATCTCAATAACATCTGGCTCTGAATGCGCCGGTGGCGCGAACTCGCTCGCGATCGCCTTGGTCCGTCCGGTGAGCATCATCGGTCGCCAGCTTGAAATACTCGGTCAATACACTCATAGGTTGCTGTAAAAAAATATCGCCGTCAATGCGCGAATCAACCGGACAACATGTCACGCGCTTCTCGGCAGTGCCGACGCAGGCAACTACCATTGTTGTCGGTGCTTCAACTCACATTGAAACAAATTATCTGCGTTGCAGAGAGACCATGCTGGTCTTTGCGGCTGAGCCGCAGATCAAGCAGCATCGCTGCAACCGTGATGTGTGGCCGACGCGGCGAGCCGGCGCAACTGACAGGGGAGCCGATCGCGGCGCGCGGCTTTTCCGGCTACTCGGCCGCGCGCTGTTTCGTGCGATAGCTCTGCAAGGTGCTCTGTGCGGCGCGCGGCTGCAGCTGCGAGAAGCTCGCCAGATGCTGGTCGAGCTGCGGGCGCGAGCTGCCGCTGACATGGGCCTGCATGAACAGCAGCGTCGTCGTCGTCACCCAGGACAGATCGAGCGCCTTGGCCAACACCAGCAGCTGGTCCGGTTGCTTGCGTGCGAAGGCGCGCTCGACGATGTCGAGCGGCAGCTTGCACATCAGCGATAGCGCCAAGGTGACCTTGTCGAAGCTGCCTTCCTTGGCGAAGCCGTGCAGCTGGGCCTCGTGGAGTTGCCCCGAGGCGTGCAGCAGCTCGACATAGGCCTTGGCATTGGCAAAATCGACCGAGTGTGCACGCGCATTGGCCTGGAGCTGATCGGACGCTTGCGCCACCGCGAGCTCGACGATCTCGGCCCGCGTCGCGTCGGTCGCGAGCTGGTTGCGTACGGCATCGGAGGCTTCGACGAACAGCCGGACCAGCACCTCGCGCGGACTGTCTGGCCTGCTCCAGAGCTTCATCGCCAGCGCAGGATCGTCGGACGCCTTTGTCACGAGGCCGGAGAAGCCGTGATCGGAGAATCGCGCGCCGCCATTATTGGCGGTGTTCGCGACCACCGCCTGATCGCCGCGATCGACCAGGACGTCGGTGACGGCTTCGGTCAGGATCTTGCGGCCGGAGATCGCCAGCAGGTGCTCCTGGCCGCGGGTTTGCGCGGTGGCGACCAGCGTCTGCTCGTCGAGCCGGTCGCTCGCGCGCAACACCGGACCGGCGACGGCGATCGTCTCGTCATTGGCAAGCAGCTTGATGAGGCGCGGCGGCGCGTCGGGCAGCACGGCGAGCCGGCTGCCGAGTTCGGCCCGTGCCGCGACCGCGACATTGTCGAGCAGCTTGAACAGCACGTGGTCGAACAGATCGACGTGCTCCTCGTTGAACTTGCCCGAGCCGACGACGAACAGATCGGTCACGCGCGCGAGGATGTCGGCGCGTCGGGACACGTAGCGGCTGGCGAGGATGTCTTCGAGCTGGTGGAGGACGTTGTTGGGCAAGGCACGAACTCATGCGATGGACAGCGCCGGTGCCTGCCCCTCGGACGGTGATCGGGCCGCCCTTGGAGGTTGTCGGCCCGGCATCCGTAGATGGTATCTTGCAACCAGATCAAAGACACGCGGCTGCCATCTATCGCATCCCCTCGCTTAAGGTGCCGTTACACCTCGGATCCCATTTTGGGACGCCTGTGGAGGAGGGGGCGTCCGGTCCGAACGGCACGGTCACTGCACATCCATCTGCAGGCCTTCCTTCTGGATGATCGACGCAAATTTCGTGGTCTCCGCCTGGACGAAGTCGGCGAATTGCTGCGGCGTCCCGTAGTCGGCCCGGGCGCCCATGCCGGCAATGCTCTTGCGGATGTCCTCGCGCTCCAGCATCGCCTTGACCTGCAGGTTCAGCGCATGGACGATCTCCGGCGGGCAGGCCTTGGGCAGGAACACCCCGAACCAGGACGACACGTCGAACTTCGCGAGTTCCGGCGCGGTCTCGCGCATGGTCGGCATGTCAGGCGCGTTGGCGCTGCGCTCGGGCGTGGTCACGCACAGGCCGATGAGCTTGCCGTCCTGAATCTGCGGCAGCGACGGAAACAGATTGTCGAACAGGATCTGGATGTCGCCGGCAAGCGCGGCCTGCAGCGCAGGGCCGGCGCCGCGGAACGGGATGTGGGTCATCTTCAATCCTGTGAGCTGCAGAAACCAGGCACCGGTCAGATGCGGGCTCTGGCCGACGCCGGAAGAGCCGTAATTGAGCTTGTCCGGATTAGCCTTGAGATAGGTGATCAGTTCCGGGATGGATTTCAGGCCGGTCGAGGGATGTGCCGAGACGATGTTGGGGATGCGGATCATGTTGGAGACCGCCTGCAGCTGATCCGGCCTGTAGGCGAGATTGCGGAAGATCGAATAGGCGATCGCGTTCGGGCCGGGATTGCCGATCAGCACCGTGGTGCCGTCGCCCTTGGTGCTGCGGGCGACCTCGGCCGTGCCGATCGTGCCGCCGCCGCCGGAGCGGTTCTCGACCACGGCCGATTGCCCCCAGGCCGTCTGCAGGTGCGCCGCGAGCAGCCGACCCATCACGTCGGTGCTGCCGCCCGGCGCGGCGGGCACGATCAGCCTGACGGTCTCGCTCGGGCGCCAGTCGGCCAGACTGCTCCGCGGCAAGATGGCGGCGGTCGCCAGCGCGGCGGCCCCGGACAACAGCTTGCGGCGCGACAGCGCGATGCGGTGAGCCACTGATTCCTCCCTGCTTTTGTTTTGCAGCAGGGTAGGGAAGGTTGCGGCGCCAGAGCAAGCAGCTGGATCGCAGCCGAGCTGCGCCAATCAGCGCAGTCCGCGGCGACTTGCCGTGAACCGGAACATCATATTCCGGGCGGCGGCGATCAGGTCTGGATCAGTTGAAGCTGAGCAGCTTGAACAGCGGCGTCAGATAGCTGAGCTCCTGCCCGGAGGTCGGCGTGGTGCGGCTGACGAAGTCGAAGATCTTGCCGTCCTTCATGCCGTAATTGGCGAGTCGGCGGACCTGGCGGTTCTTGTCGAAATAGACCGCGACGACGCGCTGATCGACCACCTTCTGGTTCATGAAGGCGACCGGACGCTCGGCGCGCTGCGAGATGTAGTAGAACACCTCGCCGTCCAGCGTCGCGACCGTCGACGGCGTGCCCATCACGATCAGGACCTGGTCCTGGCTCGCCCCGATCGGAATCTGCTCGAGGGCGCCGGGCGGCATGATGTAGCCCTTCTGGAACTGCTCGCCCGTACAGGCGCCGAGCGCCAGGCAGGTCAGCGCGATCGCACCAAAGGTGCGCAGACGGGTGCTCAGGCCGCGGGTGAGCGTGCGGGCAGTCGTTCGCATTGTCTGGGTCATCTTCTTGAGATCGGATCCCGTCCCCTTGCGTCGGGCAGGGCGTTGACGTACCGGGCAAACTTGCGGATTGCAACATGCCCCCGAACCGGGTCAGGGAAACTCAGGCGCGGAACCATCATGCTCTGGCCATTCAACCATCTCAGGAAAACCCGACCGTCCCCGCGCGGGACCATCGAGCCGATCTATGGCATGATCGTGGCACAAACCCGAGAACCGTTGTTTTATAGGCACTTAAATGTCCCTGACACGGTCGACGGGCGGTTTGATCTGCTGATTTTCCACCTCTGGCTGGTGCTGCGCCGGCTGCGTGGGGTTGGGACGGAACTGTCCCAGGCCCTGTTCGACCGCTTCTGCGATGACATGGACGACAATCTGCGCGAGATGGGAGTCGGCGATCTCACCGTGCCGAAGCGCATGCAGAAGTTCGGCGAGGCGTTCTATGGCCGCACGGCGGCCTATGATCTCGCCTGGTCGGAGAGCGAGGCGCGGCTGGCGGACGCGCTGCAGAAGAATATCTTGAATGGCGAGCATCCGAATGGTGCGGCAGGGCTGGCATCCTATGCAAGCCGGGTCATGGCGACCCTGGCCGCCCTGGACGACGCAGGCTTGTTCCGGGCGGCCTGGACCTTTCCGCCGCCGCTACGGCAGGATGAGCAAATATGAGCAACAGAGACAGAGACGCATCGGGTGAGACCGCGCGAGACCCCGCGAAAGACCGGTCGAAGGACCCGGTGAAGGATGCCTTGAAAAGTCCGTGGCGCACCGCTCCGGTGATCGTGGCGCAGATCCCGGACGCCGGCCTGCATCGGGAGATCGAGGCTGACCCCACGGCCCGGGCTGCGCTGGCTGCGGCTGCGGATTTGCGCGAGGTGATCTCGGCGCAGGCCTCGTTCGACGTGGTTCAGAAGCGCGACGGGAAAGTGCATGTCGAGGGCCACGTGCGCGCCCGGATCGGGCAGACCTGCGTCGTGACCCTTGACCCGATCGAGACCGAGATCGACGAGCCGATCGACCAGATGTTCGCCCCGCCGGACCAGATTCCGGAACTGGCCGAACTTGTCGAGGATGATCCCAACAGCGAGGTCGAGACCGCGGATCCGCCGGAGCCGATCGTGGGCGGCCAGATCGATCTCGGCCGGCTCGCCGCGGACGCGCTGTTTCTCGGGATCGATCCCTATCCGCGCAAGCCGGGAGCGGTTTTCGAGCAGCCCACCGAGGCCCTCGACACCAAGGATCACCCGTTTGCGGCGCTGAAGGCGCTCAAACCGGGCTCGGATTAGGAGGGCGTGCCGAGCGAGGTTCGGGACGTCCGGCGAGGATTGATAAACTCTGCGGATCGCGCGCTGGGCTCGATCCTCGCACCAGGAGTCTTGAAATTCAATTAAGTTGTTGTTTTAGAAGGATAATTTACTTCTTTCCCGAAGCCGCATGGTGGCGGCGGTTGTAAATGGGCGCGGGGCAGGAGGTTGTGTCGACACGGAGAGACGCTATTGTCGCGCCGGGTCGGGGTGCGACGAAAAGGCTCGGACGGCGGCTGGACCGTCCATGGGCCGCGCAGTGCTTCTGAGCGATCGCCAAACAGGGCCGTGGACGACACGGCCAAGACGAGATCAGGTTCGAGATCAGGTTTCCGGGACGTCATGCCTCAAAAGGTTCGAATCGCGCTGGACGCCATGGGCGGGGATGTCGGCGCGGCCGTCGTGATTCCCGGTGCCGCGATCGCGCTGAGCCGCCATCCCGACGCGGAGTTTCTGCTGTTCGGCGACAGTGCCAAGATCGTTCCGGAGCTCGACCAGCACCCGCGGCTGAAAGCCGTGTCGCGTGTGATCCACACCGACGTCGCCGTCAGCATGGAGGACAAGCCGAGCCAGGCGCTGCGGCGGGGCCGCAAGACCTCGTCGATGTGGCTGGCGCTGGAGGCGGTGAAGAAGGGCGAGGCCGATGTCGCGGTGTCCGCCGGCAATACCGGTGCGCTGGTGGCGATGGCGCGGTTCTGCCTGCGCATGCTCGAGGGGATCGACCGTCCCGCCCTGGCGGCCATCTGGCCGACGCGGCGGGCCAAATGCGTCGTTCTCGATCTCGGCGCGACCATCGGCGGCGATGCGCACCATCTGGTGGCGCTGGCGGCGATGGGCGGCGCGCTGGCCAGCGTGCTGTTCGAGAAGCCGCGTCCGACCGTCGGCCTGCTCAATATCGGCGTCGAGGAAATCAAGGGACACCAGGAGATCCGCGAGGCCGGTGAAATGCTGCGCAGCATGAACCTGCCGCAACTGGATTATATCGGCTTCGTCGAGGGCGACGGCATCGGCAAAGGCGAGGCCGACGTGATCGTCACCGAGGGGTTCAGCGGCAATATTGCGCTCAAGGCCGCCGAAGGCGCGGTGCGGCAGATGATGGATCTGCTGCGCAGCGCCATCAAGGCGAGCTGGCTGGCGCAGATCGGCTATCTGCTGGCGCGCGGTGCCTTCCGCGTGCTGCGGGAGAAGATCGATCCGAAGAACTATAATGGAAGTGTGGTGCTGGGACTGAACGGCATCGTGGTCAAGAGTCACGGCGGCTCCGATGCCGAGGGCTTTGCGCGCGCCGTTGATGTTGGCTATGAGATGGCCCGCTTCGATCTCCTGACCAAGATCAATCAAACACTCAATCGCGACGGCGGCGCGCTGGCGCCCGCGCCCGTCGCCCAGGAGGCTGTCTCGTGACAATTCGTTCGGTCGTGCTCGGCTGTGGCTCCTACCTTCCGCAGCGGGTCGTGACCAATGCCGAGCTGGCAAGCCGCATCGAGACTTCCGACGACTGGATCGTGCAGCGCACCGGCATCCGTGAGCGCCATGTTGCCGCCGAGGGCGAGTTCACCTCGCATCTTGCGATCAACGCCGCCCGCGCGGCGCTTGCCGCCGCCGATGTCGATCCGCAATCGATTGACCTGATCGTGCTGGGCACCTCGACGCCGGACAACACTTTTCCGGCGACTGCGGTGGCCGTGCAGGACGGGCTCGGCATCCATCACGGTGCGGCGTTCGACCTGCAGGCGGTGTGCTCGGGCTTCGTCTATGCGCTGGCGACGGCCGACAATTTTCTCCGCAGCGGCTCGTTCAAACGGGCGCTGGTGATCGGTGCCGAGACGTTTTCGCGCATCCTCGACTGGAACGATCGCACCACCTGCGTGCTGTTCGGCGACGGCGCCGGCGCGCTGGTGCTGGACGCCCAGCGGCAGGACGGCACCTCAGCCGATCGCGGCGTCCTGACCACCCATCTGCGCTCCGACGGCCGCCACAAGGCCAAGCTCTATGTCGATGGCGGGCCGTCCTCGACGCAAACGGTCGGTCATCTCCGGATGGAGGGCCGCGAGGTGTTCAAGCATGCGGTCGGCATGATCACCGACGTAATCGTCGACGCTTTCGAGGCGACCGGGCTGTCGGCGGAAACCATCGACTGGTTCGTGCCGCACCAGGCCAACAAGCGAATCATCGACGCCTCGGCGCACAAGCTGCACATCGCGCCGTCGAAGGTGGTGCTGACGGTCGACCGGCATGGCAATACCTCCGCCGCCTCGATTCCGCTGGCGCTCGACGTTGCCGTCAAGGACGGCCGCATCAAAAAGGGCGATGTGGTGCTGCTGGAGGCGATGGGCGGCGGTTTCACCTGGGGCTCGGCGCTGGTTCGCTGGTAGCCAGACGTCAGAGCGGTGGACGGTGGCGAAAAGGCGCGAATCGCGCGCCTGCAGCTTCACGCTGCTGTTGACCACCGCCGCTTAACCTCTTAATTTCCGAAGCGAATTATTCGCCGAGAGTTGGGGCAGGCGATGACGGGAACCGGAAAAACAGTCACACGCGTTGATCTCTGCGAGGCAGTCTACCAGAAGGTGGGTCTGTCGCGGACGGAGTCGTCCGCCTTCGTCGAGCTCGTCTTGAAGGAGATCACCGACTGCCTCGAGCGTGGCGAGACGGTGAAGCTGTCGTCGTTCGGCTCCTTCATGGTGCGCAAAAAGGGTCAGCGGATCGGGCGCAACCCGAAGACCGGCACGGAAGTGCCGATCTCGCCGCGCCGTGTCATGGTGTTCAAACCTTCGGCAATCCTCAAGCAGCGCATCAACGGCCAGCAGGGCTCCGGCAAGATGAACGGCGAGGCCAGCCACGAGCAGCTGAGCGCCGAGCCCGAGTAGCGCGCGCGGCGGCGGCCGAGCTGCGTTGCCGCAACCGGGCGCGGCCGCCGCGCCGCATGCGTTCAGCGTAGTCTCCTCATCTCGTCAGCACGGGGAACGGGAATTTGGACAAGGCGCCGGACGCGTTTCGGACCATCAGCGAGGTCGCCCAGGAGCTCGACATCCCGCAGCACGTGCTGCGCTTCTGGGAAACCCGGTTCGCCCAGATCAAGCCGATGAAACGGAGCGGCGGCCGGCGCTATTACCGGCCGGACGACGTCGACCTGCTGAAGGGCATTCGCCGCCTGCTGTACGGCGAAGGCTACACCATCAAGGGCGTACAGCGGATCCTCAAGGAGCACGGCGTCAAGTCGGTGCAAGGGCTTGCCGACAGCTCCGCGGCGGTCTCGTTCGGCGCGCTCGAGGAGACGCTCGGCCAGGCCCTCATGGAGGAAGAGCCGATCGAGGAGGCCGAGGTCACCTCGGAGGACGAGGAAGAGGAGGCCTCCGACGAAGAAGGCATCGATTTCCGCTTCGTCGACACCGAGGACGACATCCTCGACACGTTCCGGGTCGGGCCGCCGCAGCGGGCCGGGATCAGGTCGGAGGACCGCGAAAAGCTCGAAGGCGTGCTCAAGGAACTGGTCGACTGCCGCGCGCTGCTCGACCGGGCGATGAAGGACGTCTGAGGACGCTCGGAGGTGCGCGCACTGGGCCTGATCATCCCACGAAACCCGCCCGCCGTGCCTTGCATCGCGTCCCGATCACGGCTACAGGAACGGCCATCGGAGCGTGGCGCAGCCCGGTTAGCGCACTAGTCTGGGGGACTAGGGGTCGTGGGTTCGAATCCCGCCGCTCCGACCATTCAATCTTTTTGATCCAGAAGGTTTTTTGTTTTTCGGCCCTCTCGCCGCGAGGGGCGGAAAAGCGAACGAAACACAGCGAAAACCTCCCAATCTCTGCACATTCCACCGGAGCAACCACCGGATTCGCTCGCGCGGGTCGCGCAAAAGCAGTGCCACCCGCCAGCGCTCTCTCATCCTGATTATTGCTGGGGGCTCAGCTTGATTGTCGCCGCGCGGCCGCCGAAGCGGCAGCGGTTGCACTTCGATCTCCCTGATCGACACCGCGATCCGCGGCATTCTCGGAGCAGCGTGCGATTTCAGATGCAGGTTCAAATATCCTGCCTTAGGCGTTAACAATCGCAGCGCATTGGTTGCGGTATACCGCCCCGATTTGTTACCCCCGTTGCGTGATTGGGCAGGGGGCTTTCATGGCGGCTACCGAACGCGGCGACGCGGGACGCGTTGATTATCTAGACGGCCTGCGCGGCGTCGCCGCCTTGGCTGTCTTGATCGGCCATTCCTGGCTAATGTTCAGCCAGCCTATATCGAGCTATCATGTGACTGATGGCGTCGCGGCGTTGCCGGCAGTGCTCCTCAAGATCATCGGGCATGTCTCGAACAGCAATTCCGCGGTCTGCATCTTCTTTCTCCTCAGCGGCTATGTCATGGCGGATTTCGGCCAGGGAACGTTGCTCAGCTTTCCCGCACAGATGGTGCGTCGTTATATCCGCCTCGCCATCCCGATTTTGATGACCTCCTCATTCGCATATCTGCTGCTCCGATTTGGTTTATTCCGAAATGCCGAGGCGGGCCGCCTCTTCGGCGAATGGGCCGGCCAGTGGTACCAGTTCGCGCCCTCCGGGCCCTCGATGGTCTATGAGGCTCTCGTAGGCACCTTTTCCAGCGGATCTAACGCCTACAATCCAAATCTCTGGACGATGCATCCCGAGTTGCTCGGATCGTTCTATGTGCTCCTGATTAACGCCGTTGCAGCAAGCAGGCGTTGGCGAATGACGTTGTATGCCTGTTTGATCGCATATTATCTGTTCGATTATCTTCCGCTCTTCGCGGTGGGTGCTCTGCTTCGCGAATATGAAATTGAGGTTCGCCAACTCGATCGGTTTCCCGGTGCGCCGATCACGCTTTGCATCATTGGGCTCTATCTGTGTACGTTTCCTGACGCCACGCTTGGCCCGAAACTCCAGATTGTTTACCCGCTCCCAGAGTTCAACCTCGACAATGCTCGGAATTGGCATTCGATCGGCGCCACATTGCTGCTCATCGGAGTGTTGACCTCGCGCGCTGCCCAACGCCCGCTGGCATCGTCGCCCGCCAAGATGCTCGGACGCATCAGCTTCACGCTCTATTTGATTCACGTTCCCATCCTCTGCAGCCTTGGCTCCTGGCTGATTGTCGCTCTTGCGCCTTACGGCTACACGCCGGCTGCGGCCTTTGGTTTGTTCGTCACGTTCTTCACCTGCTTGGTGCTATCGACGCTCCTTTCGCCGTTGGTGGATGGAAGCGCAGTCTCCATGTCGCGCAAACTCGGTCGGAGGGTCGACGAACTGATGGCCGACGACAAAGTTCCGTTCGAACGACTGTCGTCTCAATACCCACCGCCTGTTGCACCCTGACCGAAAGCGGAGGGTACGGCTGTAGCGTCCCTCTCTGCATCCGCGGCGTCGCCAGCCGTGCCTTGCCCCGTTGAACGAAATCGACCCGATAACAAGTACGCGACTTCCACGTCGCAGCGTCCGTCGAGACGCGCGATGAGCAGTCAGGCTTTGGATACCGGACGTTATCTCCCGTGTTCCCGGCTGGCATGCCTGATCCGAAACGCGGCCAGATCTCGCGCGGATCTGGCAGAATGGACATGCCTTGGCGGCGAATGGCGGCGCCTCTGGAACGTCCGTCAGCGAGCTCGGGTGCGGGGGGCGCGCTGACGCGGCTCGCTAGGCCGGGACCTTTTCAACGCAGCCCGCGGCACCTAAAATCCGGCGCCTGCGGGCGGGTGATGAGCTGCGCCGCACTGGTTGTTTTTTTCAGTCATATTGAGATTCTCCCCATGGACGCCGCTGTCGCCGACATCTCCTTTGGCCATTTCGAAAATGCCGAGCAGATCGCCTTCTGGAATGGCGCGGGGGGCGAGCGCTGGGTGGCGCGGCGGGCGGAGCTCGATGCCATGCTGGCGCCGGTGCAGGCGGCGCTGTTGGAGCGGGCGGCAATCCAGCCGGGCGAGCGGGTGCTCGACATCGGCTGCGGCTGCGGCGCGACCCTGATCGCCGCGGCCGAGCAGGCCGGCCCCGGCGGCACGGTGCTCGGACTCGATGTCTCCGCCGCGATGCTCACCTGTGCCCATGAGCTCGCGCCGGCCGACGCGCCGGTCAGCTTCGTCCAGGGCGATGCGATGGTGCACCACTTCAAGGCCGCGAGCGCCGATTTGGTGCTGTCGCGGCTCGGCGTCATGTACTTCGCCGACCCCGTGCGCGCCATTCTCAACATTCGCAATGCGCTGCGGTCGGAGGGCCGGGTCGCGTTCGCCTGCTGGGGAGAGCTGCGCGACAATCCCTGGGCGCTGGAGCCGCTGCAGGCGGCCTATGACCACGTGCCGAAGCTGCCCGGGCTGCAGCCGCATGCGCCGGATGACTTCGCCTTCGGATCCGCCGAATGGGTTGAGAAGGTGCTGACCGACGCCGGCCTGCGGCGTATCCGGCTGGAGCGGTGCGATGTCGGCCTGGATCTGGCGGCCGGCGGCGGCCTCGACAGCGCGGTGCAGACGGCGCTGGCGGTTGGGCCCGCCGGCCGGGCCATCGCCGGACAGTCGCCCGATGCCACCGAGGCGGCGATCGTCGCCGTGAGGAAGGCGCTCGCCCGCTACGTCAGGGGGCAGAGCGTCAGCGTGCCGTCCTCGTTCTGGATCGGGACTGCCGTCGATCCCTGAAGGATGCGCCGGGGCAGCGACCTGTTAGTCACGTCGCTGTGCATTGGAACTCTCATTGATAGCGGAACCGCGTCCGAGGCATCGTCGTTGACGGATCAACATCCGTGGACGCGACGATCCTCCACATTGAACCTTTGTGCGCTCGCGCTCACAAACCTGATGTTCGGCTCGAGGCTGAGTCGGTTTCAGGAAATTTTAACCGGTCGCCGGGGTTGATCCCGGTGTCAGTATTGTCGGGAGGCGCGTATGGTCCTCAAGGCTTTGAAAGTCTCGCTATCGGTTGTTGCTGCTGCGAGCTCGGTGGCGTCGTTGTTTGCCGTGAGCTGGGTCGGTCTGGCCTTGCTTGGCTACTGATCAATTCACGCAATGATGCACAGAGGCGCGCTGCGCCTCGTGAGAAGCGCAGAATGCGCCCGGATCAATCATGATCCGGGCGCATTTGTTTGTCGGGGCGGGCCGGTCAGCGCGGCTCAGGCGAACGCCTTCTCCACCGTCTCGATCAGCACGCGGAACGATTTGTCGTGGCGCGTGATCGGCGGCACGGCCCTGTCGATGCCGAGCAGCTGATAGACCGCCATCTGGGCCGCGCGCACTGAATATTCCACCGTGAACACGACGTCGTCCGGGATCTCGACGAACTGGCTGATGAAAGCGAGGTTCTTGGAGTTCGCCGGCACCGGCAGCGGACGGTCGGTCTTGTTGCGCGGCATGAACATGCTGGTGATGTAGGGCAGGCGGCAGGGCACGCAGGTCGCGTTCTCGAACACCGAGAGGTCGAAGTTGAGGTGGCCGCACAGCTCCTTGAGGATGTCGGCGCCGCCGCAATCGGCCATGGCCTTGGGCACGAAATTGCCGATGCGGTCCGGATGCAGCCCATAGCCCCAGAACACCTGCACGTCTTGGGGCTGATCGGCGAAATGCGGCTGATGATACAGCACGACCGACATCAGCCAGTTGGACTCGGTGAAGGTGACCAGCCCGCCGGTGCCGGCGGCATTGCCGCTGAACGCCTCCATCGCGTCGAAGAAGCGCGGATTGCGGCAGGTGACCGTGAAGGATTCCCAGCAGGATTCGGGGATCGACGCGTTGAACGCCGCGGGATTGCCGAACTCCGGACGGCCCTTGGCGATCTTCTCCCAGAGCACCCAGCCCTGGCTGTCTTGCTTGGTCAGCCGCGGCGGCGGCGCATCCTGGGTGCCGAGGCTGGTCGCATCGGTCATCGAGCCGTTCTGGAAGAACACGAGATCATCGGCCGACAGCGCGATCGTGTCCGCCTGGCCGGCGCGATCGAGCACCAGCCGCGTCACGACATGCTTGCCGCCCTGGCTGGCGATCTCCATGTCGGTGACATCGACGCCGCCGACGAAATTGACGCCGTGGCCCTCCAGCCATTTCATCAGCGGCACCACGATCGCATCATATTGGTTGAAGGCGGTGCGCTTGACGCCCCCAAGCGTTTCGATGCGTGGAAACTCGTTCATGAACCGATGCAGATAGCGCTTGAGCTCGACGGCGCTATGCCAGGGCTGGAACGCGAACGTCGTCTGCCACATGAACCAGAAATTGGTGGTGAAGAACGCTGGCGACAGCCAGTCGGTGATGCGGGAATTGCCGAGCTTCTCCTCGGACGCTTCGGTCAGCCTGACAAGCTCAAGCCGGTCCTGCATCGAGAAGCCCATGGTCGAGACATCGACCTTGTGCCGGTTGCGATCGACCAGCCGCGCCTGCGAGTGCGCGACATGCGCCTTGTTGAAGGCGATGGTCTCGTCGCGCACGCTCCTTCCGGGGTCGCTGGCGCCGGGGATGGTCGAGAGCAGGCCCCAGGTGCACTCATAGTGATCGGTGGTCAGCATGCGGCCGCCGCGCAGCGAATAGGAGCCGTCGGGCAGACGTGCGCCGTCGAGGCTGCCGCCATAGGGCAGGTGCTTCTCGAAGATCGAGATATCGCGGCCGGCGACGCCGCCGTCACGAATGAGGAATGCCGCGCCGGCCAATGCGCCGATGCCGCTGCCGATGAAATAGGCCTTCATGATCATTACCCGGATCGTTGTTACCACGACGGGAATACCGGCGAGGTTCCCGGGCGGAACTGATCCAGGTCAACATTGAAGGTATCGGGTGATCACGATCTCGCGCGGTTGGTTATGCAAACGATTTCGCCACCGATTGCAGCAGCACCTTCAGCGACTTGTCATAGGGGGTGACCGGCGGAATGGCCCGGTCGATGTTCAAGAGCTGATAGACGGCATGCATCGCCGCACGCACCGAATATTCAATCGTGAACACCGCATCCTCCGGCAGCTCGACATACTGGCCGATGAAAGCGAGGTTCTTGGAGGTGAGCGGTACCGGCAACGGCCGGTCGCCATCGCTGCGCGGCATGAACATGCTCATGATGTAGGGCATCCAGCACGGCACGCAGCTGGCGTTCTCGAACACCGACAGTGGCAGGCGCAGATGTCCGCACAGCTCCTTCAGGATCTCGGCACCGCTGCACTCCGACATCGGCTTGGGCACGAAATTGCCGACGCGGTCGGGAAACAGGCCATAGCCCCAGAAGATCTGGATGTCCGCGGGCTGGTCCGGGAAATAGGGCTGCGTGTACAGCACGATCGACATGCGCCAATACGAGTCGGTGAAGGTCACGAGCCCGCCGGTGCCCGCGACATTCCCGCTGAAATTCTGCATCGCCTCGAAGAAGCGCGGATTGCGGCAGGTCACCGTGAACGATTCGAAGCTGGATTCCGGAATACAGGTGTTGAAGACGGCGGGCCGGCCGAATTCGGGGCGGCCGGCGGCGAGCTTCTCCCACAAGGTCCAGCCATGGCTGTCGGCCTTGGTGAGCTGCTTCGGCGGGCTGTCATGGCTGCCGAGGCTGGTCGCATCGGTCATCGACCCGGCCGTGTAGAACACCAGATCGCCGACGGCGAGATCGATACTGCGCCGCGCGCCAGCCTGGGTCAGGACGAGGCGCGTGGCGCGGTGCATACCCTCGGTCGTGGCGATCTCGATGTCCTCGACATCGGCGCCGCCGACGAAGTTGACGCCGTGGCCCTCGAGCCAGCGAACCAGCGGCAGCACGATGGAGTCATACTGATTGTAGACCGACCGTTTGACGCCGCCGAGCGTATTCATCATCGGGAATTCGTTCATGAAGCGGCGCAGATAGCGCCGGAACTCGACCGCGCTGTGCCACGTCTGGAACGCAAACGTCGTCTGCCACATGTACCAGAAATTGGTCGTGAAGAACGGCGGCGACAGCCAGTCCGAGATCAGCGAGTTGCCGAGCTTCTCTTCGGAGGTCTCGGTGAGCCGGGTCAGCTCGATGCGGTCCTGCATCGAGAAGCCCATCGTCGACACGTCGACCTTGTGCCGATTGCCGTCGACCAGCCGCGCCTGCGCGTGGGTGACGTGAAGCTTGTTGAAGGCGATGGTCTCCTGGAGAATGTTCTCCTTCGGATCCGTGTCGCTCGGGATCGTCGACAGCAGATCCCAGGTGCATTCGTATTGTTCGGTCGTGAGCATGCGGCCGCCGCGCATCGAGTAGGAGCCGTCCGGCAGCCGCGTGGCATCCAGGCTGCCGCCATAGGGCAGGCGCTTCTCGAAGATGGTGATGTCCTGTCCGGGAATGCCGCCGTCCCGGACCATGAATGCTGCGCCTGAGAGCGACCCGATGCCGCCGCCGATGAAATAGGCCTTCATGATGTCGACCTGTCAAATTAAGGGTTTGATGAAAAATATGAAAAATGCCGGCAGGCCCGGCGAATCACTGGCCGAGCAAAAGCACGCCGATGGTCATGTTACCGCGGCGGGATGAAATAGTCGTCAACACGTTGAGGTCGTTGCTCCGGTGCGGCTCAATGTCCCGCCATCCGGCCTGGTTGGTCTCACCGCGTCATTGCGAGCGCTCGCAAATGACACGGTGAGAGTGATGGACGTCAGGAGCAGCGCGGCAGTTTGCTGGTTTCCTAGTCCCGAAACGCATCGACCCTCGCGCTCAATGCCCCGCCATGTGGCGGCCGATCTCGGTGAGGTCGGCTTCACCAGCGCGGGTCTCGTAGGTGAGCTGGCCGTGGAACATCACGACGAGCCGGTCGGACAGTTCAAGCAGCTCGTCGAGATCCTCGCTCACCAGCAGCACCGCGGCGCCGCGGTTGCGCGCGGCCATGATCTCGGCATGGATCTGCGCCACCGCCGCGAAGTCGAGGCCGAAGCAGGGATTGGCGGCGATCAGCACCTCGACGTCATGGCCGAGCTCGCGCGCCAGCACCGCGCGCTGCACGTTGCCGCCGGACAGCGCCGCGATCGGCGTGTCCGGCGTGCGGGTCTTGATCTTGTAGCGGCCGATCTTGGCGGTGGCGTCCTGGCGGAACGCCGATCTGTTGAGCCACCAGCCACCGCGGGCGAACGGGGCGCGGTCGAATTCGCGCAGTGCGATGTTGTCGGCGACGCTCATGCCGCCGACGCAGGCGTTCTTCAGCGGCTCCTCGGGAAGCAGGGACATCTTGTGGCGGCGCATCTCCTCGCGGCTGGCCGAATAGGCCTCGCCGGAGACCCTGATGGTGCCGCTCTCGGCCTCGCGCTGGCCGGCGAGCACCTCGACCAGCTGGCGCTGGCCGTTGCCGGAGACCCCGGCGATGCCGACGATCTCGCCGGCGCGGACGGTCAGCGACAGGTCATGCACGGCAAGGCCACCGGCATCGTCGCGGGCGACGAGCCTGTCCACTTCGAGCCGAATGGTGCCGGTCTCGCCGGTGCGCGCCGGCTGCACCGTGAGCTGCTCGGCGCCGATCATCATCCGCGCCATGTCATCCGGCGTGAGCTCAGAGACCTTGCCGCGCCCGGCGAGCTTGCCGCGCCGGAGGATCGTGACCTCGTCGGCGAACGCCATCACCTCGCGAAACTTGTGCGTGATCATCAGGATGGTCAGCTCGCCGGCCTCGACCATCTTGCGCAGCATGCCCAGCACCTCGTCGGCCTCGCCTGGCGTCAGCACCGAGGTCGGCTCGTCCAGGATCAAAAAGCGGCGCTTCAGATAGAGCTGCTTGAGGATCTCGCATTTCTGCCGCTCACCGGCCGAGATGTCCGAGACCTTGGCGTCGAGCGGCACGCGGAACGGCATGTGCGACAGGAACGCTTCCAGCGCCTGCTTCTCCTTGGCCCAGTTGACCACCGCCGGCACGTCGTCGCGCGCCAGCACCAGGTTCTCGGCAACCGTCATCGCCGGCACCAGGGTGAAGTGCTGATAGACCATGCCGAGGCCGAGCGCGTGCGCGTCTCGGGGATTGCTGATGGCGCGCTCGCGTTCGGCGATCAGCACGTCGCCTTCGGTCGGGCGATAGTAGCCCATGATGCATTTGACGAGCGTCGACTTGCCGGCGCCGTTCTCGCCGAGCAACGCGTGGAACGAGCCGGGCCTGACCTTCAGCTCGACATTGTCGAGCGCGGTGAACGCGCCGAAGCGCATGGTCATGGCGATGGCCTCGACGCCGAACGCGGAAGATGGCGTCGGATCCTCGCCGATCACGACAGCGCCTCGATGACAGCGGAGGAGGTCGCGACCGCGCCGAACACGCCGCCCTGCATCTTGATCATCTTCAGCGCGTGGTCGTGATTGCCCTTGTCGGTGGCGCCGCAGCAGTCGGACAGCAGCACGCATTCGAAGCCGCGATCATTGGCCTCGCGCATCGTGGTGTGGACGCAGACATCGGTGGTGATGCCGGTGAGCACGATGTTCTGGATGCCCTTGAGGCGCAGGATCAGCTCAAGATCGGTGGCACAGAACGAGCCCTTGCCGGGCTTGTCGATCACGATCTCGCCGGGCAGGGGCGCGAGCTCCGGGATGATCTCCCAGCCCGGCTCGCCGCGCACAAGGATGCGGCCGCACGGGCCGGGATCCCCGATGCCGGCGCCGATCTGCTGCGAACGCCAGCGCTTGTTGGCGGGCAGGTCGGAGAGATCGGTGCGATGGCCCTCGCGGGTGTGGATGATCAGGAAGTTTTGCGCGCGCATCACCGTGAGTAGCTTCTTGATCGGTTCGATCGGCGCCCGCGTGAGCGACAGGTCATAGCCCATCTTGTCGACATAGCCGCCGACACCGCAGAAATCGGTCTGCATGTCGATCACGATCAGCGCGGTGTTTTCAGGGCGGAGGTCGCCGTTGTAGGGCCAGGCATAGGGCTCGGAGCGGATGGTGCGCGCGGTCATTGCGGACCTCTGGAACTAGCGGGTGATGGACAATTCGGCCGGCGCGCCGCTGAGCGTGCGTTTCGGCGAGCAGGTGATGATCATGATGAGCAGCGTCAGGATGTAGGGCGCGGCGTTGAACAGATGATAGCCGGAGGTGACGCCGACCGATTGCAGTGCCGGTCCCAGCGCGGCCGCGCCGCCGAAGGCGAGCGAGGCCCACAGGCACAGCATCGGGTCCCAGCGCGCGAAGATCACCAGCGCGACCGCGGTGATGCCCTGACCGGAGGACAGGCCCTCGTTCCAGCTGCCGGGATAGAACAGCGACAGAAACGAGCCGCCGATGCCGGCGAGGAAGCCGCCGGCCATGGTGGCGCGCAGCCGGATCATCAGCACCGAATGGCCCATCGCCCGCGCCGCATCTGCGCTCTCGCCGGCGGTGCGGATGAGAAGGCCCCAGCGCGTCGTCTTGAACGCCCAGAACAGGATCGGGGCCAGCACCACGCCCAACAAGAACAGCACGTTGATGCGCAGCGCGGCGCGGACCTGTGGCACGTCGCTCCACCAGCCGAAATCGATCGCCGGCAGCCGCGCCGCCGTCGGCTCGATCAGCGGCTTGCCGAGGAAGAACGCCAGCCCGGTGCCGAACAGCATCAGTGAGATGCCGACCGCGACGTCGTTGACGCGCGGCAGCGAGCAGATGCCGGCATGCAGCGCGCCCAACAGCGCGCCGGTCAGGCCGGCGGCGAGCACCCCTAACCACGGCGAGCCCGTGAGATAGGAAATGCCGTAGGCGCTCATTGCGCCCATCACCAAGGTGCCCTCGAGGCCGAGATTGATGCGGCCCGCGCGCTCGGTGATGCATTCGCCGAGACTGACGAACAGGAACGGCGTGGAGACGCGGATGGCGCCGCCGAGCACCGCGAGCGGCACGGTCCAGAGTCCGATATTGCCGTCAGCCATGTCTCACGACTTTCCCTTCAGGAAACCGATGCGGCCGTAGAGCGCGTCGCTCGCCAGTACCGAGATGAAGATGATGCCCTGCAGCACCAGCACCGAGGCGTCGGGCAGGCCGAGCCGGCGCTGCAACAGGCCGCCTGACGCGTTGATGCCGCCGAGCAGGATCGCGACCGGGATGATGGCGAGCGGATTCTGCCGGGCGAGAAACGCGACGAGAATGCCGGTGAAGCCGTAGCCGACCGCGAGATTGGCATTGGTGCGGCCCTGCACGGCGGCGACCTCGACCATGCCGGCGAGCCCGGCGCACGCGCCCGCCAGGAAGCAGACGGTGAGGATCAGCCTGCCGACGGAGAGGCCGACGATCTTGGCGGCGCGGATATTGCCGCCAGCAACGCGGGCGGCGAAGCCGAAGGTGGTGTGATAGATCAGCACATAGGCCGCGACCGCCACGATCAGCCCGAACACGAGGCCCCAATGCACGTCGGTGCCGGGGATGCTGCCGATCATGTTGGCGGCGCCGATCTCCCGCGTCGACGGCTTGTTCAGGCTGGCCGGATCGCGCATCACGCCTTCGACGAGATGGTTGAGGATCGCGAGTGCGATATAGACCAGCAACAGGCTGGAAATGGTCTCGTTGACGCCGCGATATTGGCGCAAGGCTCCTGACAGCAGGATCCACAATCCGCCGCCGGCCATGCCGGCGACCACCATCGCGATCTGCACGACGAGCGGCGGCATCCCCTGCAGCGCCAGCGCCGCCGAGGTCGCCGCGAGCGCGCCGATCAGCAGCGCGCCTTCGCCGCCGATGATCACCATGCCCAATTGCGCGGGCAAAGCGGTGCACAGCGCGGTGAGGATCAAAGGTGCGGCGCGGGTCAGCGTGTTCTGCCAGGAGAACCAGGTGCCGAACGCGCCGTAATACATGTACCAATAGAGGTCGAGCGGGTTCTTGCCGAACAGCGCGACGAAGATGCCGAACAGGACGAGCGCGGCGACAAGTGCCGCGCCCGGAATCAGGATGTACTCGATCTCCGTGCCCCAGCGCTGCAGAAAGCCTGCATCCGCGGCCGGCGCGATGGCGGCCGCATCAACCGGATCGGCCGCCTCCGTGGTCACGACGTCGCTCCGATGACGCCCTCGACCAGATAGTCCATCTTCTCCAGCTCCGGATCCTTCTGGCCGCGCTCGGTGCCCGCGGTGATCACGGTGTTGCCCTTGTTGTCCTTGATCGGGCCCTTGAAGATCGTGTAGCCGTCGCCGAGGAACTTGGCCTTGATCTCGTCGGCATGCTTGCGCGCCTGCTCGGACACCGCCTCGCCATAGGGCGACACCTTGACCAGCTCTTCCTTCAGACCGCCGCGATAGAAGTTCGGAATGCTCTCGCCGGCGGCCAGCATCTTTACGAATTTCGGATACAGCGCCTCCCAATTCCATTCCGCGCCGGTGAGATAGGCCTTGGGCGCCAGCGGCGACTGGTTGACGTGATAGCCGGTGACGAAGGCGCCGCGGCGCGCCGCGTTCTCGACCATCGTCTTCGGACCGTCGACATGGCAGGTCAGCACGTCCACGCCTTGGTCGATCAGGCTGTTGGTGGCCTCGGCTTCCTTGACCGGCATCGACCAGTCGCCGGTGAAGATCACCTGCGTGGTGGCCTTGGGATTGGCGAGCTTCGCGCCAAGCGTGAAGGCGTTGATGTTGCGCAAGACCTGCGGGATCGGCTTGGCGGCGACGAAGCCGAGCTTGCCGCTCTTGCTCGTATAGCCCGCGACGATGCCGGCGATGTATTGCGCCTCGTCGATATAGCCGAAATAGGAACCGGCGTTCTTCGGGTCCTTCTCGCTCCACAGGCCACCGCAATGCTCGAAGCGCAGCTTCGGATATTTGGTGGCCATCTTGATCATGTGCGGATTGTAGTAGCCGAACGAGGTCGGGAAGAGCAGCGTCGCGCCGTCGAGATTGATCATCGACTCCATGGTCTTCTCGACCGCGTCGGTCTCCGGCACCTTCTCCTCTTCAATCACCTTCAGCCCGGGCAGCTTCTTCAGCGCCGCGGCACCTTGCGCATGCGCCTGGTTGTAGCCGTAGTCGTCGCGCGAGCCGACATAGATGAACCCGATTGTCGTCTCGGCGGCGAAGGCCGGCCGCAGGCCTGCGGCTGCGCCGAGCGTCAGCGCCGCGCCACCCTGCAACAGATGCCGTCGTGAAATCCTGCCAAAGTCCATTGCTGTGCTCCCCTCGGCGAGCCCCCGGGCCCGCGCATCTCGGCTTCACCGGCACGGCGGAGCCTCGGTGGGGATCGCAAGCTTCGTGCCAGGGGCAGTCGGATCGGTTGGAGAGCTAAGTCCCTGAAGTGACTTTGCTTTACGATTGCTTGCAATGTGGGCAACGAACACCGCGAGCAAATGTCAGCCTATATTTTAATCAATCAACTTCAATTGTATGCAACGAGTTCAGCTTAGCGAGACCTTCGGAGAGCCAGCCGAGCACTTCGCCGGATGCGGTCGTGAGAACTTGGTCCGGAGCGCCAGACTCTCTGCAGAAATCGACCCTCTCCACGTCATTGCGAGCGCAGTGTTCAGCCCGGGGACATAGCTTA